>CAMYMY010000247.1 GCA_947259625.1 uncultured Kiloniellales bacterium
CGTTGCTTGCGTTGACGCCCGGCGCGCGGCTCGCCTAGGCTGGCCGCTCGGGCGAGGGACGCGATGCACGACGAGCTGTTCAGGCGGATCGAGGGCAAGACCGACGAAGTCGTCGCGCTGACGCGCGAGCTGATCCGCTTTCCCACGGTCAATCCGCCCGGCGAGGGCTATGCGCCCTGCGCCGAGTTCCTCGGCTGGCGGCTCGAGGCGCGCGGCTTCGAGGTCGGCTATCACCGCGCCGAGGGCGTCGTCGGCGACAGCGCGAAACCGGCTGAATTTGTCATGAAATTCTCTTAAATATCTGGTGTTCATTATTATCGCTTCCGTTTCTTTTACCCAAACGACCTAACATCGCACCATGGAGCAGGGCGTCGGGTCGCGCGGGCCCACCACGGGCGCCCAGGGAAAGGATGGTCGATGGAGGGCATCTTGGCCGAAGCGCGTTCTCTCGATTTCGCCGGCATCTTCGCGCGGGTCCTGGATTTCCTGGCGGACCTGGACAGCGGCTGGCTGATCATGGGCGGCGGCGGGCTCTGCCTGCTGTTGCTGTGGCGGGTGATCCGTGCGCGCCTCGCAGCGACGGCGGAGCACAGGGCCCTGCGCCGCCAGTACAAGAAGCTGGCGAAGGCCGGCATGGCGGAGTGGGAGCGGCCCTACCGGCTGTTCACCGGCCGCGAAGGCTGGAACGTTCTGCCCGGCGCCTTCCTGATGGAGCTGACCTCGCGCCTGATCGAAAGGGACAAGGTCATCGATTTCATCCTCTTGGCCGAGGAGTTCGATCAGGCGCAACCGGCGCGGTTTGCCCGTCTGGCCGAGGGCGACCCCGATACGGCGATGCGCGACCTCTCGGTTTTCCTGACGGACTTCGCCGATGGCCTGCCCGCGCCCAAGATGGTCGCGATGCTCGGCTTCGCCGCGCAGATAGATCCGGAAAATCACTGGGCCTTGATCGACCTGGCCACCGAGCATTACGCCGCCAAGCGCTTCGCCAAGGCCTTGCCGCTGCTCGAGCAGGTCCTTTCGCTGAGTGAGCGGGCCATGGCAGGGTTGCCGCGCGACCGCGACGCCCGAGGCCGCGCGCTTGCATCACACTCGCGGCGCCTCACCATCGAGAAGATGCACTCCATCCTCAAGGTCGCTGGCGAGATGTACGAAGACTGCGCCGAACGGGTCGGGGCCAAGTAGATCCGAGGCGGACCCGCATCCGGAATAACAGGGATAACAGGGACGAATAAGGGACGAATAACAGGCGAATAACAGGGACGAATAACAGGGACAGTATACTTAATAGGCTTCCAACATCTGCGTGCGCAAGTCCTAATAAGTATACTGTCCCCATAATTGCCCAAGTAGATCCGAGGCGGACCCGCAGCCAAGGAATAACAGGAATAACAGGCCCACTGTCCCCGTAATTGCGCTTCCATCAGAGTTGCCCGGATTCGAGTCGATCTCTTTGGCGCTTTGCCGCCTGCACGGTGGTTTCCAGGCGGTTGAGGAACTCCGAGCGGTCGGACTTGCTGAACGGCTTTGGTCCTCCAGTGATCTCGCCGCTTTCGCGCAAGCCCTGCATAAGTTCACGCTTGGCCAGCGCCATGCCGATACCGTCTTCCGTAAACGGCTGTCCATTTGGCTTGATGGCCAGTGCACCCCGTTCCAGGCACCGCGCGGCCAGCGGGATGTCGTTGGTGATACAGATGTCGGTTCTTTGAATTCGATTCGCGATCCAGTCGTCGGCTGCGTCCGCGCCCTGGGAGACGATGACCAGTTCCACCAGTGGATTTTGGCCGGGGCGGATGCCGCCATCGCTGACCAGATAGGTTTTCAGACCGTGACGGGCGGCGACGCGTAGGGTTTCGTCCTTGACCGGACAGGCGTCCGCATCGACGTAAATGTCCACCATAATGGCCCTAACAATCGTTCAACCGGCATTTCCCAAACAACCTCCAAATCCATGGTGACGGTACCCAAATCCCACCGCCAATGGAATAGTTCACTCTTCGTTGCCGTCCGACCAGCCAGTGTTTCTTCCTGGCTATCTCCGGCTCAATCATCGCACCGGAAAGATGGCCGTTTTCGGACGATAGGCCGACAGGGGGGTCCGCTTCGTGCCTTCAGCACGTCCAAATTCGAACCGGCACACTTGCCCGCTCGTTGCTTGCGTTGACGCCCGGCGCGCGGCTCGCCTAGGCTGGCCGCTCGGGCGAGGGATGCGATGCACGACGAGCTGTTCAGGCGGATCGAGGACAAGACCGACGAAGTCGTCGCGTTGACGCGCGAGCTGATCGGCTTTCCCACGATCAATCCGCCGGGCGAGGGCTATGCGCCTTGCGCCGAGTTCCTCGGCCGGCGGCTCGAGGGTCGCGGCTTCGAGGTCGCCTATCACCGGGCCGAGGGCGTGGTCGGCGACAGCGCGCGCTATCCCAGGACCAACGTGGTGGCGCGCTTCGAGGGCCGGGGGCCGGGCCCTTGCGTCCACTTCAACGGCCATATCGACGTGGTGCCGCCGGGTCGGGGCTGGTCCATGGATCCCTTCGCCGGCGAGGTCCGCGACGGCAAGGTCTACGGGCGCGGCGCCTGCGACATGAAAGGCGGGATCGCCGCCGCGGTGATCGCGCTCGAGGCGATCCTCGAGGCCGGCTTCGATTTCCCCGGGGCGATCGAGGTCTCCGGCACCGTGGACGAGGAGTCCGGCGGCTTCGCCGGCGTCGCCTATCTGGCCGAGCAAGGCTTCTTCTCGCGGCCGCGGGTCGACCACGTGATCATTCCCGAGCCGCTCAACGTCGACCGGGTCTGCATCGGCCACCGCGGCGTCTGGTGGGCCGAGATCGAGACGAAAGGCCGGGTCGCCCACGGCTCCATGCCCTTCCTTGGCGACTGCGCGGTCAGGCACATGGGCGCGTTTCTGGAGCGCATCGAGCGCGAGCTGCTGCCGGCCCTGGCGCAGAAGCGCACGAAAATGCCGGTGGTGCCCGAGGGCGCGCGCCAGTCGACTCTGAACGTCAACTCGATTCACGGCGGCCTAGCCGAGGACTTCGACGGCCTGCCGGCCCCAATGGTGCCCGACAGCTGCCGCATGGTGATCGACCGGCGCTACCTGATCGAGGAGGACCCGAAAGAGGTCAAGGCCGAGGTCGTGGCGATCCTGGACGCGCTCGGCCGCGAGCGGCCGGGCTTCGCCTACGACCTGCGCGACGTCCTCGAGTTCGCGCCGACCCTGACCGATGCCGACGCGCCGGTGGTGCGCGCGGTCGCGGCCGGGATCGAGGAGGTCCTGGGCCGGCCGGCCGAGCGGGTCGTCTCGCCGGGCACCTACGACCAGAAGCACGTCGTGCGCATCGGCAAGCTGAAGGACTGCATCGCCTACGGCCCGGGGATCCTCGACCTGGCGCACCAGCCGGACGAATACGTGGCGATCGACGACATGGTGGCCTCCGCCAAGGTCATGGCCGTGGCGACGCTGGCCCTGCTGATGGGGGCGGCGGCGTGATCCAGACCGGCCCGCGTAACCTGATCACCGACGTCGCGGGTGTCCTGGTCGGCAACGCGGAAGACGCCGGCTTGCGCAGCGGCACCACGGTCGTGCTCGCCGATGCGCCCATGACCGCGGCGGTCGACGTGCGCGGCGGCGGGCCCGGGACGCGCGAGACGGACGCCCTGGACCCGAGCTGCCTGGTCGAGGCGGTCGACGCCGTGGTGCTGAGCGGCGGTTCCGCCTATGGCCTGGACGCGGCCGGCGGCGTGATGTCCTGGCTTGGCGCGCGCGGGCGGGGCTTCAAGGTCGGCGACGCCGTGATCCCCATCGTACCCTCGGCGATCCTTTTCGACCTCTTGAACGGCGGGGACACGGACTGGGGCGAGACGCCGCCCTACCGTGCGCTGGGGACCCGCGCGGCCGAGAGCGCCGCGGCGGACTTCGCGCTCGGCAACGCCGGGGCCGGCCTGGGCGCGGTGGCCGGCGGCGTCAAGGGAGGGCTGGGCAGCGCGTCCTTCGTCTTCGAGGGTAGCGACGGCACGGAGCTTACGGTCGGCGCCCTGACCGTGGCCAACCCCTTCGGCGCGACCGTCATGCCGGGAACGCGGACATTCTGGGCCTGGGCCCTTGAGCAGAAGGGCGAGCTGGGCGGGCAGGCGCCGCCGGCCGGTCCGCTGGCGGAGCCGGAACTGGACTATCCCTTGGCGGGCTCCCCGGCCGCCAACACGACCCTCGTCGTGGTCGCCACCGACGCGGCCCTGACCAAGGCCCAGGCGGGGCGCATCGCGATCATGGCCCAGGACGGCGTCGCCCGGGCGATCCGGCCGGTCCACACGCCCTTCGACGGCGACACGGTCTTCGTGGTCTCGACCGGCGCCCGGCCGCTCGCGGATCCACTCGGCGACATTGCCAAGCTGGGCATGTTGGCGGCAGACTGCACGGCCCGGGCGATTGCCAGGGGCGTCTACGAGGCCGAAGGGCTCGGCGCCTATCCCGGATACCGCGCGCCCGGGAAGCAGGATTCAGGTACGAACCGATGAAGGGGAGGAAGGCAAAGCCATGAAACGACATTTCGCGACCCTGTCGCTCGCGGCCGGTCTGGCCCTGGCCGCGGGCCAGGCGCTGGCGGCCAAGGACAGCCTGGTGATGGGCATGGTGCTCGAGCCGCCGCATCTGGACCCCACGGCCGGCGCCGCCGCGGCCATCGACGAGGTGGTCTACGCCAACGTCTTCGAGGGCCTGACGCGCATCGACCGCAACGGCGCGGTCAAGCCGGCGCTCGCCGAGAGCTGGACGGTCTCCGACGACGGCCTCACCTACACCTTCACGCTGCGCAGCGGGGTCACGTTCCACGACGGCAGCGGCTTCGATTCCGCCGACGTCAAGTTCTCCCTGGACCGCGCCATGGCCGCGGACAGCACCAACGCGCAGAAGGGCCTGTTCGAGCCGATCGCCAAGGTGGAGACCCCGGATCCCCACACCGTGACGATCACCCTCGCACGCCCGACCGGCAACTTCCTGTTCAACCTGGGCTGGGGCGACGCGGTCATCGTCGCGCCCGAGAGCGCCGCGGACAACAAGACCAAGCCGGTCGGCACCGGCCCCTTCGTCTTCAAGCGCTGGGTCAAGGGCGACCGGGTCGAGCTGGAGCGCAACGGGGCCTACTGGGGCGCGCCGGCCAAGCTGAGCAAGGCGACCATCAAGATCATCCCGGACCCGGCCGCGGCCACGGCGGCGGTGATGGCCGGCGACGTCGATGCCTTCGCCAATTTCCCGGCGCCCGAAGCCATGGCCCAGTTCGAGGCCGATGCCCGCTTCGAGGTCGTGATCGGCAGCACCGAGGGCGAGACCATCCTGGCCATGAACAACACGCGCCCGCCGCTGGACGACATCCGCGTGCGCCGGGCCATCGCCCATGCGGTCGACCGCAAGGCCGTCATCGACGGCGCGATGTTCGGCTACGGCACGCCGATCGGCTCCCACTTCGCGCCCCATCACCCGGCCTATGTCGACCTGACCGGCAGCTACCCCTACGACCCGGCCAAGGCCAAGGCGCTGCTGGCCGAGGCGGGCCACGGCGCGGGGCTCAAGCTGACCCTCAAGCTGCCGCCGCCCAGCTATGCGCGGCGCGGCGGCGAGATCATCGCCGCCCAGTTGGCCCAGGTCGGCATCGAGGCGGAGATCATCCCGGTCGAATGGGCCCAGTGGCTCGAGCAGGTGTTCCGCGGCACCGACTACGACCTGACCATCGTCTCTCATACCGAGCCGATGGACATCGGCATCTACGCGCGCGACACCTACTA
>CAMYMY010000248.1 GCA_947259625.1 uncultured Kiloniellales bacterium
TGGTCCGCCTCCGCCTGGTCCGCCTCCGCCTTGTGATTTCCAGGGCATGTGCCGATGTCCTCGCCGTTCTCGTTTTCCAGTCAGGTTCTACAAAGCGGCCCGCCGCGCCATATATTACAGCGGGACGTTGCCTCTCGCTTGCCGTATAGATAGCCTTTCGCGACCGCGCTTTCAGCCGTTAATTCGAGACCGGGGAGAATTGGGCACATGGGTCAGGTTACCGAGCAGCAGATACTGGACGCCTTGAAGGTCGTCGTCGAGCCCGACAGCAAGCAGGACATCGTCGCCCTGGGGATGGTGTCGGGCCTGGTGGTCAAGGACGGCAACGTCGGCTTCGCCATCGAGGTCGACCCGCGCAAGGGCGCGCAGATGGAGCCGCTGCGCAAGGCCGCCGAGCGGGCCGTGGACGCGCTCGACGGCGTGCTCTCGGTCACCGCGGTGCTGACCGCCCACAAGGACGCCGCGGCGGGCCAGCCCCAGGGCGGCCCGGCCCAGGCGCCCGCCCCCGGGGGGGCCGGGGTCATGGTGCCCGGCGTGAAGTCGATCGTCGCGGTGGCGAGCGGCAAGGGCGGCGTCGGCAAGTCGACCGCCGCGGTCAACCTGGCCCTGGGCCTGGCCACCCTCGGCCATCGGGTCGGCATGCTGGACGCCGACATCTACGGCCCCTCGATGCCGCGCATGATGGGGATCTCCGGCCGGCCGGTCTCGGACGACGGCAGGACGCTGAGGCCGATGGAGAACTACGGCGTCAAGTGCATGTCCATGGGCTTCCTGGTCGCCGAGGACACGCCGATGATCTGGCGCGGGCCGATGGTGCAGCAGAGCGCCCTGCAGCAGATGCTGCGGGACGTCGAGTGGGGCGAGCTCGACATCATGGTCGTCGACATGCCGCCGGGCACCGGCGACGCGCAGCTGACCATGGCCCAGCAGGTGCCGCTGTCGGGCGCGGTGATCATCTCGACGCCCCAGGACATTGCGCTGCTGGACGCCAGGAAGGGCCTCAACATGTTCCGCAAGGTCGACGTGCCGGTCTTGGGCATCGTCGAGAACATGAGCTACTTCGCCTGCCCCAGCTGTGGCCACGTGTCGCACATCTTCAGCCACGGCGGCGCGCGGCGCGAGGCCGACAAGCTGGGCATGGAATTTCTGGGCGAGGTGCCGCTGGACATGGAGATCCGCGAGACCTCCGACGGCGGGCGGCCGATCGTCGTCTCCAATCCCGACAGCGCACACGCCAAGGCCTTCACGGCGATCGCCCAGAGGGTCTGGGACAAAGTCTCGGCCGCCGCCGGCGACGAGGCGCGCCAGGCCCCCAAGATCGTCATGCAGTAGCCCTCGCGCGAATGTGACCTCTCGCGACGGCGGCGTGATTTGCAGGAGGACCGCAGCCGGCCTATCTCCAACGCGGATCAGGCAAAGCACCTTCGAAGGAACCGTCATGAAGTCCACGACCGTCAGCCGGCGCAGCCTGCTCGTGGGCCTCGCCGCCTCCACCCTCGTTGCGGGCGCGGCCCCGGCCTTTGCGCTCGACCCGGTGTTCAGCCGCTGGGGCAAGGCGATCCGCGGCTACGACCCGGTCGCCTACTTCACCGAGGGCAAGCCGGTCGAAGGCGCGGCCGAGCACACCGCCGAGTGGCGGGGCGCGACCTGGCGCTTCGCCTCGGCGGCCAACCGGGACGCCTTCGTCGCGGCGCCCGAGCGCTACGCGCCGCAGTACGGCGGCTACTGCGCCTGGGCGGTCAGCGAGGGCTACACCGCCTCGATCGACCCTGAGGCCTGGCGCATCGTCGACGGCAAGCTCTATCTCAACTATTCCAAGTCGGTCCAAGAGCGCTGGCAAAAGGACGTCCCCGGCAACATCGCCAAGGCCGACCGGAACTGGCCCGGCCTGCGCGACGCGAAGTGAGGGCGGCGCTCAGCCTTCCCGCCCCAGCGCTTCCATCAACTCGCGCCACTCGCGCTTTGAGAGCCCCGAGTCCTCCGGCGCGACCGCCTCGCCGGCGAGCATGCGCCTGACCACCGAAAGCGCCGGGCCGGAGAGCGTCGTGCCGGTCATCGCGTACTTCTCGAAGGCCTCGCAGACCAGCGGCACCCAGCGCTTGACGGTCTCCAGCAGCACCTCGGCATAGGCGCGGATCTCGTACTGGGCGTGCGGGTCGGCGCGCAGGCCTATGAAGTGCAGAAGGTTGTGCAAGTCGCACTTCCAGTACCACTGGGTATAGACGTTGATCGGCAGGTTCATGCGCGCCAGCTCGCGGGTCAGGCCGGCGCGGCCCTCGTCGATCACGCCGCCGTCCGCGCGCTCGTTCAGCATCTCCTCGTAGTGCGCATAGCTCTTGGCCGAATCCGTCTTGAGGATCTCCAGGACCCGCTCGGCCTCGGCCCCTTGGAGCACCGCGCCGCGGCCCTGCTGGTTGACCGCGGACTGGGCGGCCAGGTGCTCCGGCGCGGGGATGTAGAACTCCCGGTCGAGCATCGAGTAGCGCGCCGAATACTCGTTGACGTTGGCGGTGCGGTGGCGGATCCACTGGCGCGCCACGAAGATCGGCAGCTTGACGTGGAATTTGATCTCGCACATCTCGAACGGCGTGGTGTGCCGATGGCGCATCAGGTAGTTGATCAGCCCCGCGTCCTGGCTGACCTTTTTCGTGCCCATGCCGTAGGAGACCCGGGCGGCCTGCACGATTGACGAGTCGTCGCCCATGTAGTCGACGACCCGAACGAAGCCGTGGTCCAGCACCGGCAGCGGCTCGTAGAGGATCTCCTCGAGCGCCGGCACGGTGACCCGGCGGGTCTGCGATCGATGCTCGCGCGCCTCGCGCAGGTCGGCTTCCTGGGCTTCCGTCAGGAGTCGCCGTTTGCTCGCGGACGAACTGCCGCCGTCCGCCTGCGGCTGGAGGGCGGCATCTTCTCGGCCGAGGCCGGTCTTCGACTGTGTCATGAGCGCACACTAGCGGCGGGTGCCGCTCCTTTGAAAGCGAAGGATAGCGTGGATAGGGTGAAACATGGGGACAAGATAGGCCAACCGCCCGTCAATCAGGCCCCGGCCCTTTTGCGGGCCACTGCTTGGTAAGAAACCATTAACTTTGAACCGCGGACCAAAACCCCTATATTAGTAAGTGTCGGGAAACCGACTACGGTGCTAAACGGGCACGCGGAATAAGCGCAGCGGACCCGGGGGCAGTACCCGGCGCCTCCACCAGTTTCCTCCCGCGCCCAGCGGGAGGCTCATGGGGGCGAAATAGGATCGACGCGCGTGGTAAAGGTTTGCTCGGCGCCCGGCATGGTACCGCCGTTATCGGGCCGTTCTATAGTTGCGAATGACAACTATGCTGAGGTGCGCCTCGCTGCCTAAGGGCGGCTGGCAAGCCTAAACTAAGTCCCCGGCCGTCAGACGTCGGGGCGGGGTTCGGGGCGCACCTGGCAACAGAAGCGCCCCACCCGAACCCTTGCGGCGGCGCCAGGGGGCCGCAGGCGGAGTTGAAGAGGACGGCAGCGGGGGCCCAGCATCCACATGGTCGACGACGAGGGCCTCAAATACGACGTCATGGTCGAGCGCGCGCTGCGCGGCGTCCTGCGCGACGCGCTCGGCCTGGTCGCCGAGCGGGGACTGCCCGGCGCGCATCATTTCTACATCACCTTCCGCACCGACCACGCCGGGGTCGAGATCCCGGACCGCCTGCGCGAGCGCTACCCGAGCGAGATGACCATCGTGCTGGAGAAGCAGTTCTGGGGCCTCGAGGTCGGGCAGGAGAGCTTCGCCGTGACGCTCAGCTTCGCCGACCTGCCCGAGCGCCTGACCGTGCCCTTCGAGTCGGTGATCGCCTTCGCCGACCCGTCCGTGCGTTTCGGGCTTCAGTTCGACAGCGGCGGCGGGGAGGGCGGGGAGGAAGACAAACCCTCGGCCGAGGTTACGATGCTGCCGGTCGAGGCGGCCGAACCCGGCGGAGAAAAGGACGCCCCAGCGCGCCCCTCCGCCCGGAGCAAGGCGCCCAAGGCCGCCGGCGCGAACGAGTCTTCCGGGGATGCGGCGGCCGACGAGGCCGAGATCGTCCCGCTGGACACCTTCCGCAAGAAATAGCCGGCCCTCAGCCCTTGCCGCCCTGGCTGAACGGATCCCATTTCGTGGCGGTTTTCGGCCTGGGCGCCAGGTCGCGCTTGAAGACCTTGTCGCGCATCACGGCAACGAAGGCGTCGAGGCGCCGCTTGAGCTCCCGCCGTTCGGCCGGTGTCAGCTCCTCGTCGGGCACTTGCGACAGGTCGCGATTGCTGAGATCGTCCATGTCACCTCTTCGCCCGGAACCTCCCGGGAGACGGGACATCATCGGACAGCCGGGTTAACGAATTATGACATTTGGACTATGACGACTTCGCCAGATCTGCTGTTCGACGGGCCGAGCGACGCGCCGCTGACCCTGGCGCTGGCCCACGGCGCCGGAGTGCCCATGGACTCGGCCTTCATGGCGGCCTTTGCCGAGGGCCTGGCCGCCGAGGGCCTGCGCGTGGCGCGCTTCGAGTTCCCCTACATGGCCGCCCGCCGGAGCGACGGCAGGAAGCGCCCGCCGGACCGCGAGCCGGTCCTGCTGGAGGCTTGGCGTCATGTGATCGCGCGGCTCGGCCCGGAAAATCTGGCGATCGGCGGCAAGTCCCTGGGCGGGCGCATGGCCAGCCTGGTGGCCGACGAGACCGCCGTGCGTGGGCTCGTTTGCCTCGGCTACCCATTCCACCCGCCCGGCAAGCCGGACCGGCTGCGCACCGCGCACCTGGAGGCGATCGAGACCCCGACCCTGATCGTCCAGGGCACGCGCGATCCCTTCGGCACCCCCGCCGAGGTCGAGGGCTATAGACTGTCGCCCGCCGTCCGCCTGCACTGGGCCGCGGACGGCGACCACGGGCTCGCGCCGCGCAAGGCTTCGGGCCGGACGGCCGAGCAGAACCTGGCCGAGGCGGTCGCGGCCGTCGCCGCCTTCCTGCGCGCCCGCGGGACCCCGCCGTGAGCCGCCGCGACGTCTTCGTCGACCACGTCTGCGACCTGCTGCGGACGCTGGGCCCGGTGGCGCCGCGGCGCATGTTCGGCGGCTGGGGGCTCTATCTGGACGGCGTCATGTTCGCGCTGATCGAAGGCGACCGTCTCTACCTCAAGGCGGACCAAGAGACCGAGGCGCGCTTCGCCGCGGCCGAGTGCGAGCCCTTCACCTACGAGGCCAAGGGCAAGCGGATCAGCCTGTCCTACCGCGAGGCTCCCGACGGCAGCCTGGAGGACCCCGACGACCTCCTGCCCTGGGCCCGCCTCGCCCTGGAAGCGGCCAGGCGGGCGAAGGCGGCCAAACGCTAGCAAGCACGGGCCTTGGCGGCGGTCCGGCCTTGTGCCTATGATTCGGCGCGATCGTCCCGGCAGTGCGAGGATTTTCAGCCATGTCCGACCAGGCAGAGACCCGCATCGAAAGCGATTCCATGGGCGAGATCGCGGTTCCGGCCGACCGCTACTGGGGCGCGCAGACCCAGCGCTCGCTGGAGAACTTCCGGATCGGCGGCGAGAGGATGCCGCCGGCGCTGATACGCGCGCTGGGCCTCGCCAAGCTGGCCGCGGCGCGCAGCAACCTGGCGCTGGGCCTGCTCGACGCCAAGCTGGGCAAGGCCATTATCCGGGCCGCCGAGGAGGTGGCAGATGGCACGCTGGCCGAGCACTTCCCGCTGGTCGTCTGGCAGACCGGCTCGGGCACCCAGAGCAACATGAATGCCAACGAGGTGATCGCCGGGCGCGCCAACGAGATCCTGACGGGCACGCGCGGCGGCAAGGACCCGGTGCACCCAAACGACCACGTCAACCTGGGCCAATCCTCCAACGACACTTTCCCGACCGCCATGCACATCGCCGCCGTCCAGCAGATCGCCGGCGAGACCGTGCCGGCGCTCGGCCGCCTGCACGCCGCCCTGGACGACAAGGCCCGGGCCTTCGAGGCGATCGTCAAGACCGGCCGCACCCACCTGATGGACGCCACGCCGCTCACCCTGGGCCAGGAGTTCTCGGGCTATGCCAAGCAGGTCGAATACGGCGTCGCCCGGCTGGAAGGCGCTTTGCCGCGCCTGCTGCAGCTCGCCCAGGGCGGCACGGCGGTCGGCACCGGCCTCAACACCGTCGAGGGCTTCGCCGAGGCCGTGGCCGCCGAGGTCGCCAAGATCACCGGCCTGCCCTTCGTCACCGCCGAGAACAAGTTCGAGGCGTTGGCCGCGCACGACGCCGTCGTCGAGGCCTCGGGCGCGCTCAACACGGTCGCCGCCTCGCTGATGAAGATCGCCAACGACATCCGGCTGCTCGGCTCGGGCCCGCGCTGCGGATTTGGCGAGCTGCGCCTGCCGGCCAACGAGCCCGGCTCCTCGATCATGCCGGGCAAGGTTAACCCGACCCAGTGCGAGGCCATGACCATGGTCTGCGCCCAGGTCATGGGCAACCACGTGACCGCCACCGTGGCCGGCGCGGGCGGCCATCTCGAGCTCAACGTCTTCAAGCCGGTGC
>CAMYMY010000249.1 GCA_947259625.1 uncultured Kiloniellales bacterium
GGCCTGGTTGATCACCATCTTCTGCATCATCAGCTGGTTCACGGGAACCGACGCCATGCGCTCGGCCAGCGCCTCGACCTCGGCATCCAGCGCTTCGGCGGGAACCGCCTTCAGGACGAGCCCGAGGCGTTCGGCCTCGACGCCGTCGATCTTGTCGCCGGTGAAGAGCATGCGCTTGGCCTTTTCCGGCCCTAGCCGGTAGACCCACATCGCCGTGGTCGGGCAGCCCCAGACCCGCGCGGGCATGTAGCCGATCTTCGCATCCTCGGCCATGACGATCATATCGGCGCACAGCGCGATATCCGAGCCGCCGGCGACCGCATGGCCCTGCACCTTGCAGATCACCGGCTTGTGCGAGCGCCACAACGACATGAAATGATCGGTGTTGCGGGACATGAAGGCGAAGTCCTTCATGGGATCCCAGGGCATGTCCTGCGTCGCCTGACCGGTCCCTTTGCCCCCGGTATAGTAGGTCAGATCGTACCCCGCGCAGAACGCGGGCCCCTTGCCGGAGAGCACGATCACATGAATGCCGGGATCCCCGTTGGCGGCGGCGACCGCGTCCGACAGAAGGCCTGGAACCTCGTCGTCGATCGCGTTCATGACCTCCGGCCGGTTGAGCGTGATCCGGCCGATCCGCCCGGTCTTCTCGAAGAGCACTTTCGACATTCCGGATATCTCCCTTGGGTTTATGGCTGGAGCGGCCCGCGCCCCGGGCGTTCGCCAGGCGCTTCGTGGCGGCGAATCGCGGGACGTCCAGCTGCTTCCGCTCAATGCTGCGGCGCGCGCACCACGATCGCGGTGATGGTCTCCTCGCCGAGCGCCTTGCAGGCTTCCAGGCGGTGCACGCCGTTGACCAGGACGAAGCGCTCGCCGTCGCGCCGCACGCTGATCGGCGTCTGCAGGCCGACCTCGAGGATGTTCTCGGCCAGCGTCTCGACTGTCGCCGGGTCCAGGTCGCGCCTGTGCTTGGCCGGGACGTAGACCTCGTCGATCCTGATCTTGACGTCATCCATCGGGACCCCCTCCGCGGCAGGCTCAAGTCTAGCAAGGCCGGCAGGCGCGCGGAACGGCAAAGACCACCTGCGCCCCGGGGAATCGCGCAGCTTCCACGGTGTTCAAGCGTGAAGCGCCTACGCGGCGCGGTTCCGAGAGCCTGACCAAGAAAGACCGAAACCCAATCCATGCGTGTGCCATGTCATACCTTAGATTGTCATGGCCGGACTTGATCCGGCCATCCAGGGGTTGCCGGCCCGCCTTCGCCGAAGCGACGCTCCGGCTTCGCGCAGGCAGGCCGCGAACGTTGTCCTGGATCGCCGGGTCAAGCCCGGCGATGACAAGGAGAGCTTGTCAGTTCACCGGTACCGCGCGCTTCGTTTTGAGTCGGACTCCAAGCGGGCTAAAGTGGCCCATGCTGGTCGCCGATCCATGGTTCTATTTTGCCGCCGTGCCCGCCGTGCTGCTGGCGGGGATCTCCAAGGGCGGATTCGGGGGTGGCCTCGGGGTCATGGCGGTGCCACTCATGGCGCTCTTCGTGTCGCCGGTGCAGGCCGCGGCGATCATGCTGCCGATCCTCTGCCTGATGGACATCTTCGGGCTGCGCGCCTACCGCAACACCTGGGACCGGCGCAACATCGCGATCATGGTGCCCGGCGCGCTGGTCGGAATACTGGTCGGCACCCTGACCTTTCGCTACCTCGACGACGGCTTGATACGCCTGCTGATCGGCACGATCGCCATCGGCTTCACGTTGCACCATTTCACCCGGCGCGCCTCGCTCCGCCCGGCCCGGCCGAGCCGGCTGGTCGGCGGCCTGGCCTCGGCACTGGCCGGCTTCACCAGCTTCGTCGCGCACGCGGGCGGCCCGCCGGTGCAGTTCTATCTGCTGCCGCAGCGCATGGACAAGACACTCTATGTCGGGACCACGGTCGTGTTCTTCTTCGCGATCAACTACGTCAAGCTGGTACCCTACGGCTGGCTCGGTCAGTTTTCGCCCGACAACCTGCTGACGGCGCTCGTTCTGGCGCCTCTGGCGCCGCTCGGCATCTGGCTCGGCGTGCGGCTGCACGGGCCCGTCGGCCACGAGCTGTTCTATCGCCTCTGCTACGGCATGCTGCTCGTGACCGGGGTCAAGCTGCTGTGGGACGGCCTTTGGCCCCTGCTGACTTAGGCCGTGGTGGAACCCCCCGCGACGGCCGCGGCCGCCGCGCCGGCCTGCGCAGGCTCGCTCGCAGGGGTGCTCGGCGCCGCGTGGACCTCGACCTTGCGGCGCGCGAACTCGATGCCGTTGGCCTCGAAGGCGGCCTTGATGCGCTTGTAGGCCTCGCGGCGCAGGACGAACTGCTCGCGCGGCAGGCACATGAACTTGACGCGGATGATCATGGCCGAATCGTCGATCTCGGTGACGCCCTGGGACTTCAGCGGCTCGATCAGCTTGGGCCCCAGGTCCGGGTCTTCCATCATATCGCGGCCGACCTGCTTCATCAGCTTCTTGACCTTGTCGATCTCGGTGTCGAAGGGCAGCCGGAAGGACATCTTGTAGATCACCCAGTCGCGGTTGTGGTTGGTGATCGAGCGCAGCTCGCCGAAGGGAATCGTGTGCACCGGGCCCCGGTGGTGGCGCAGGCGCAGCGAGCGCAGCGAGATCGCCTCGACCTCGCCGCGCAGCTCGCCCATCTCGACGTATTCGCCGACCCTGAACGCGTCCTCGATCAGAAAGAAGATGCCCGACATGACGTCGCGCACCAGGGTCTGGGCGCCGAAGCCGATGGCGATGCCGACCACCCCGGCGCCGGCCAAGAGCGGGCCGATGTTGACGCCCAGCGCCGAGAGCAGCAGCATCACGGTCATCACGACGAGCACGACGACGAAGAACTTGCGGGCGAGCGGCAGCAGGGTCTTCATGCGGGCGTTCGGCTCGACCAGCACGCCGTTCACCTCGCGCGGCACCAGCCTCCGGTCGATCCCGACCTTGATCAGCTGCCAGCCGACGTACGCGAGAAGCAGGGCGACGGCGACGTCGAAGCTGGCCTCGACCAGCGCGCCCTGCGCCTGGGCGCCCATCTCGCCGGACAGGTTGACGCCCCAAAGCTGCAGTACGATGGCGCCGAGCCCGAGCGCCAGGACGACGCGCAGGCCCCGCCGCATCACGTCGGCCGTGTTCGGTCCCGACGCTCCGGCCTCTGCCCTGCCGCCGCCCATCATGTCCTGGAGGATGCGGCAGAACCCGCGGTCGAGGATCGGGAACAGCAGGATGACGCCGACCGAGGCGGTGGCCGCCCAGATCGTCGAGGGGCCGCGCGCCAGCATGCTCATCGCCCAGAGCAGCCAGATGACGACGACATAGAGGACGGCGAACACGTGCCAGGTGGCCGCGAACTGGACGCGCAGCGGTGTCGGTTCGTCCGAATCGCCGGTTTCTGCCGGCGTTGCGCCGTCTTCCCTTGCCGTGGCTCCGGCGCCGAGAATTGCCGCGGCCACCGCCTTGCGGGACTGCAGGATCATGACGATCAGCAGGGCGACCATGATCGCGCCGGTGATCAGGACGATCATCAGGTGCGCCTCGAGCGCCATGCCGGTCAGGATCAACAGGCCGGCGGTCAGCCAGGAGAAGACCGCCACGCCGGCCATCAGCACCGACCAGCGGTACAGAAAGCGCGCCGCATCGTCCCCCAACGGCGCCAGGCGCAGGGCGGGCGTGTAGGGCGCCAGCAGGAAGCGCGACACCAGGGCCGCGCCGTGGGTGATCAGAGCGCCGGTCAGGTAGGTGATCACGAATGTGCGGTCGGGCCCTTCGTGGTCGAACAGCAGGACCGCCAGCCCGAAGGCGACGACGGTGAAGGCGGCGATCGCCAGCAGGTCGAAGACGCTGCGGAAGGCCGCACCGCAGAGCCGGTCGAACAGGCTCTCGCCGGCCTGGGCCTCGATGCGCCCGCGTACCGGCGCGGCGAGGCGGCGCACGCCCCAGTAGGCAGCCGTGCCGAGCGCCAGGAGGCCGAGCAGCATGGCGGTCTGCAGCAGGAAGCCGGCCAGGCCCTCGCCGCCGGAGACCTTGTCGATGCTGGTCGCAAGCGCGCCGGGCACGAGGGAGAAGCCCATGGCGACCTGGGCGCCGCGCCGGCGCAGGGTGTCCGCCATGCGCTCCAGGCCGAGGCGGACTCGCAGCAGGAGCACTCCCAGGCCGCCGTTGCCGGTCTGCTCGCCCGCGGCCTGGCGCTCGGCGCGCCCGTGCAGCTCGCCGGACAAGAGCTGGCGCACCTGGGCGTCGGTCAGCCCGGCCAGGATGCCGTCGACCTGCTCGGGCGTGAGCGTCTCGGGAAGCTCCAGCGGCGCGGCGGCGGAATCGCTCTCGGCCGCGCTCGCCGCCGTCGGCGCGCCCAGGCAGAGCGCGAGCAGCGCGGAACAGGCCAGCCGCCGCCAGAAGCCGCTCTTTGTCATGAGAGTCCCCGCTTCGCCTCTTCGCCAAGGCCCACTGTCGGGAGATGTTAGACGAAAGCGAAGGGTTCCGCACCACCGTCCTTGACCGCGGGCCGCCGGCCGCCTTCAAATCCGGCGCTTCAGGTCGTGCGTGGTGCCGTCGACGCCGCCGCTGCGCCAGGTACGGGTCAGCTTGCATTTCGGGCAGATGCGGTTGTGCGGCCCATCGGACCGGAAGGTCTCGCGGCACATTAGGCACCTGCGCGGTTCGGTCCTGCGGCCTCTCGGGCCAGGTTTGGGATCATCCTGCATGTTTCGGCCTCCGCCTCCCAGAGACCCCGGAAACGCGACCAAACCATGGCGGGATGAGGGTGTTATGGTGTCGGGCGCGGGCGTCAGTCCGCGCCGGCCAGCGTGCGGTACCTGCCGCGGAAGAACGCCAGGGGCGCGCCACCCTCGTCGGACGCGATGCCCAGCACCTCGCCGACCAGGATTACGTGGTCGCCGGCCCCGTGACGGGCGTGGACCCGGCATTCGAAGGCGGCCAAGGCGTGTTTCAGGATCGGGCAGCCGGTCCGCCAGGTCACGGTGTCGAGCCCCTGCCAGCTGCCGCCCTCGATCCGGGCGAAATCATCGGACAGATGCGCCTGGCCCTCGCACAGCACGTTGACCGCGAAATGTCCGGCCGCCTGGAAGGCCTCGAACCAGACCGAGGCGCGGTCCAGGCAGAAGGAGACCAGCGGCGGCGCCAGCGAGACCGAGGCGAAGGAGTTGGCCGTCATGGCGAGCCTCGCGCCGTCCGGCCCGAGCGCGGTCACGATGGCGACGCCGGTCGGGTAGCAGCCCAGGGCCCGGCGGAAATCGTCCGTGTCGAAAGACATCTCGAAACCCCTTCGCTGTTCATCCGGTCGCCCGGCATGGCCAAATGGACTCGCCCCCACAACCGGGTTAGAATTGTCGGCAATACCTCCCGTCAGGGGCGAATCCGCCCCTGGAGGCGGGGTGGGGCCAGGCACGGCCGAAGCCCCCGGGACATAACATGTCGTCAACGACAACGGTATTCAGACGAGGAGGAGAAACAGGTGACAAATCGCTCTATCGTTAAATCCTGCATCGCGGCCGCGATGCTTGCTGTCCTGCCGGTTTCGGCCGGCGCGGCGGTCGACCTGCCCTGCCAGGCGGTCAAGCTGATCGTGCCCTGGAAGCCGGGCGGCGGCACGGACATCATCTTCCGCGAGGTGGCGCTCGAGGCCCAGAAGCACCTGGGCAAGGACATCGTCATCCAGAACATCGCGGGGCAGAGCGGCTCCAAGGGCGCCAAGGTGGCCAAGGAGGCCCGGCCCGACGGCTGCATTTTCGCCGGCCACGATTCCCTGCAGACGACCTATGTGACCGGCAAGACCGACTTCAACTACTTCGCCTACGAGCCCATCGTGCTGCTCACCTTCACCCCCGCCATCGTCGGCGCCAGCGGCAAGGTCGATTGGAACAACATGGCCGAGATGGTCGCCTACGCCAAGGCGCACCCGGGCGAGGTGCTGATCGGGGCGACGCTCAACTCGACCAGCCACTTCCTGGCGGCTGCGGTCGAGGACGCCGCCGGCATCAAGCTAAAGATCGTCAGCTACGAAGGCACCGCCGAGCGCAAGACCGCCATGATGGGCGGCCACGTCCAGCTCGGCGAGCTGAACATCACGGCGGCCCAGAAGCTGTTCAAGACGGGTGATCTCAAGGGCCTCGGCATCGCCACCGAACAGCGCGATCCTCGCCTGCCGGACCTGCCGACCCTGAGGGAGCAGGGCTACGACATCGTCACCGGGATCAGCCGCGGCGTCTTCGCGCCCGAGGGCACGCCGCAGGAGATCCTCGACATGTACGAGGCGGCCTTCGCCAAGTCCATGCAGAACCCCGAGCTCACGAAGAGCCTGGAAGGCAAGGGTACGGTCCCGACCTTCAAGAGCCGCGCCGACTTCGTGCCCTTCCTGACGAAGAGCGCCGAGGAGATCGAGGGCCTGGCCAAGAAGATCGGCATCTTCAAGGGCAAGAAAGCCTCTTAAGGTCAAGGAGGCAATTGAAATCGGGCGCGCGGGGAGAGGGCTCTCCGCGCGCCCGTCGAGCGGCGAGGTCCGGCATGCGCATACGTTCCGATACCGGGATCGGAGTGGTCCTGCTCGTGTTCTGCGGGATCATGTTCCTGCAGACCCGGGAGATACCGGAGCCCCTGTTCGGGTCGGCGGGCGCCGCGTTCTTTCCGACCGTCCTTCTGGTGCTTCTGACGCCGCTCTCCGCGGCGCTGTTCCTGCACGGCCTGATCGGCGACCTGCGCGCGCGGGGGGCGCCGGCCGGCGCTCCGGCCCGGCGGAGTTTCGGCGCGTGGTTCGCCGACTACCGGAACGTGATCGTCTCGTTCCTGCTGTTCTTTCTGTTCGTGGCCCTGCTGGAGCCGATCGGATACATGCTCTCCGGCTTCCTGTTCCTCTTCGCCATGCAGGCGTTCCTGGGGCCCCGGAGCTGGCGGAAAATGATCCAGCACGCCCTGGTCTCGGCCGGTGTCGTCCTCTTCCTCTGGGTGATGTTCCGCTGGGTCCTGGTCGTCCTTCTGCCGGAAGGCGACATCTTCTATTGAGCGGTTGGTAGACGCGGCACGGGGGTAGCGGCGCGCGATGTTGGAAAACGTACTCGAGGCCTTCGTTCAGGTCTTCCAGTTCAAGCTTCTCGCCTTGATCACGGTCGGCACCCTGGCCGGCATCGTGGCCGGGGCCATTCCCGGCTTCACGATCACCATGGCGATCGTGCTGACCCTGCCGTTTACCTTCGGCATGAGCCCGGTCGAGGGGCTCTCGACCATGCTGGGGGTCTTCGTCGGCGGCTTCTCGGGCGGGCTCATCTCGGGCACGCTCCTGGGCATTCCGGGCACGCCCTCGTCGGTCGCGACCACCTTCGACGGCTTTCCGCTGGCGCGGCGGGGCCATCCCGGACTCGCGCTCGGCGTGGGCGTGTGGTCCTCCTTCTTCGGTGGTCTGATCGGGGCTGTGCTGCTCATGAGCTTCGCGCCGCCGCTTGCCCTGATCGGGCTGTGGTTCGGGCCCTGGGAGTATTTCGCCCTGATCGTCTTCGCGCTCACGATTATCGCCAGCCTGTCGGGCGAATCCCTGCTCAAGGGCGGCATCGCCGGGGTGCTCGGGCTGCTGCTGGCGATGGTCGGCGAGGACGCGATCACCGCCACCTCGCGCTTCTCCTTCGGCATCGACGACCTCAACCAGGGCTTCTCGATCCTGCCGGTGCTGATCGGGCTCTTCGCCTTCAGCCAGCTGCTGAGCGACGTGGAGCGCAAGGAGGGGGCACAGAGCGCGCTCATCCAGGCCAAGGCCGAGACCATCAAGATCGAGCACTGGGAGGCGATCAGGACGATCTTCCGCCAGCCGCTCAACCTGATCCGCTCGTCGCTGATCGGGGTCTTCATCTGCGCCCTGCCGGCCGCCGGCGGCACGATCTCCAACGTGCTTAGCTACGACCAGTCCAAGAAGGCCTCGAAGCATCCCGAAAAGTACGGCACGGGCATCCCCGACGGCGTCATCGCCTCGGAGGCGGCCAACAACGGCACGGCCGGCGGCGCGCTGATCACCATGATGGCGCTGGGTATTCCCGGCGACATCGTGACCGCGATCATGCTGGGCGCGCTC
>CAMYMY010000250.1 GCA_947259625.1 uncultured Kiloniellales bacterium
CGCGATGCTCGACCGGATCGACGGTCAGCGTCAACTCCGGCGCCACCGCGCGGATCAGCCCGACGACGCGCGCGAGGCGGCTGATTTCCGCCGCGGCCGGCTCGGGCAGCGCGAGGGCGGCCAGGGCCTCCAGCGCGGACTCGGCGGGACCGGCGGCGCGCAGCAGGGCCTGGAACAGCGGGGCCCGGTCGCCGGCCAAGGCGTCCACCGCCGCGGCGTCCTTGCGGTCCAGCGCCTGGAGCAGGGCCCGGCCCGGACCGTCGTCGAAGCCCAGCTCCCGGGCCAGCGCGCCGACCAGGGGCGGCAGGCAGAGGTCGATCGAAAGCCGTTCGACCCCGACCGCGCCCAGGGCCTCGGCGGCCAGCAGGACGACCTCGGCGTCGGCGCCCTCCTGCGGCGCGCCGATCAGCTCCACGCCGGCCTGGCCGAACTGCCGTTCGCTGCGCAACTGGCCGCCGCTGACGCGCAGGACCTGGCCGCCGTAGCAGAGCCGCAGCGGCCTGGGTGCGCGCTGCAGGCGGGTCGCGGCGATCCGCGCCACCTGTGGCGTCATGTCGGCCCGCAGGCCCATCATGCGCTGGCTGACCGGGTCCATCAGGCGGAAGGTCTGCTGCGCCACGGCGGCCCCAGCGCCGGCCAGCAGGGTCTCCTCGAACTCGAGCAACGGCGGCTTGACCCGCTCGTATCCCTGGGCGGCGAAGGCGGCGATCAGCCGCTCGACCACTCCGGCCTCGTGGGCCGCTTGGGGCGACAGGATGTCTTCCAGGCCCGCGGGCAGAAGGGCGGTATCGCCGGGGTCGTTCATCGGGCGCGTGGCTCTCTCAGCGGAAAACCGGGCTGGTTCTGGCCCTTGGGCGTAACCCGAAGGCCGCCAAGGGAAATAGCCGGTTTGGCCCTATACGGCAAGCCGGTCGGGGCTGGCGGTCCTTGCAGGCGGCGGATAATGTGTGGCCGCCCCGAGGCTCTGGCGTGTAGGAGAGGTGTGATGGAACTGGACGCAAGCAAACTCCTGGAAACGTACAGCGAGCTGGCGCTGCAGCACGGGCTCGATATCCTCGGCGCCCTGATCCTTCTGGTCGTCGGCTGGATCCTGGCCGGCTGGGCGCGGCGCGCCCTGCGCCGGGCCCTGCTTCGGCTGCCCCGCGCCGACGCGACGGTGAGCAGCGTACTCTCGAACCTGGTCCGCTACATGATCCTGGTCTTGGTGATCATCGCGGTATTGGCGCAGTTCGGCGTGCAGACCGCGAGTATCCTGGCGGTGCTCGGCACCGCGGGCCTCGCCGTCGGCCTGGCCCTGCAGGGCACGCTCTCCAACATCGCCGCCGGCCTGATGCTGCTGTTCCTGCGCCCCTTCAAGGTCGGCGACTACATCGACGCCGAGGGCATCGCCGGCACGGTCGAGGAGATCGGCCTGTTCAACACCGAGTTCACGACCCACGACGGCATCTACCGGGCCGTGCCCAACAGCCAGATCTGGAGCCGCTCGATCCTCAACTACTCGCGCCTGCCGACGCGCCGCCTCGACTTGGCGGTCGGGGTCGACTACGGCGACGACCTGGAGCGTGCGCTGGGTGCGCTTCGTGACCTGCTGGCGGGTGACGCCCGCGTGCTCAGAGATCCCGAACCCCAGGTCATGGTCAGCGAGCTGGCCGACAGCTCGGTCAATCTCAACCTGCGCTGCTGGGCGAACACCGGCGATTTTTGGGCGCTCAAGTTCGACCTGACCCGCCAGGCCAAGGAACGCATCGAAGGCGCCGGCTGTACGATTCCCTTCCCGCAGCGCGTCGTCCACACGGCCGCGCTGGATTGAACGCGGGAGCAATGGCCAGCCCACACCCCGACTCCCTGGCCGCCACGGCGCGTGGGCCGGACCGTCTGCTCGGCTGGGTCGTCCTGCTCGCCGGGATCCTGCTCGTGCTCGGCTGGACCCTGCCGATCATGACGGTCGAGAAGCTGTGGTTCCTGTCCGAGCGGGTCTCGATCCTGCAAGGCGCGGCCGAGCTGTGGCGCCACGGCGATCTCTTCCTGTTCGCCGTCATCGTGATCTTTTCCGTGGTCTTCCCGCTGCTCAAGCTGGGCCTCGCGCTCTATTTCTGGTACCAGGCCGATGCTGGCAGCGCCCTGCTCGGCCGCGCGCTCGGCTGGATCGAGCAGCTCGGTCGCTGGTCCATGCTCGACGTCTTCGTGGTGGCGCTGCTGGTGGTGGCGATCCAGGCCTCGCTGATCAGCGAGGTGGCCATGCATTCCGGCATCTACGTCTTCACGGCGGCCGTCCTCGTCTCGATCCTGGCCGTCCAGCGCATGACCGGACTGGCCCGCCGGGCCCGGCGCGCGCACGAGGATTGACGGCCGACGGTAAGACCAGTTATTATAATAAACATAATAATACGGATGTGTCATGCTCAAGCTCAAGCTCACCACGGTCGGCACCTCGACCGGTGCCATCGTCCCGAAGGAAATGCTGGCGCGCCTCAAGGTCGGTCGCGGCGACACGCTGTTCGTCACGGAAACACCGAGCGGCTATCTCCTGACGCCTTATGATCCGGCCGTCGAGGAGCAACTCGAGCTGGGGCGCGAGTTCATGAAGGAGTATCGCGAGACCTTCCGCGCCCTGGCCAAATGACCGAGCCGGTTTGGGTCGACCGCCAGGCGCTCCTCCTGCTCCATGGCGAGGCACTCGCCGAACACGGTGGACCGGAGGGCATACGCGACGACGGATTATTGGACTCCGCCCTCGCCCGGCCGGTGAATCTTCATGCCTACGAACCGGCGACAGACTTGGCACGGCTGGCGGCGGCCTATGTGGTCGGTATCGCCCGTAACCACCCTTTCATCGACGGCAACAAGCGAGTCGCCTTTCTGGCGCTGGGCCTCTTTCTGGGACTGAACGGTCGGCGGCTGACCGCCGACAAGGTGGAGGCGACGCGGGCCATGCTTGGCGTCGCCGCGGGAGAGGTCGGCGAAGAGGACTTGGCGGATTGGCTGCGCGCCCATACCGCACCAAGACGCTGAACAGCGCCGTCTCGCGGATCGCCGGCTAGCGCAGCAGCAGGATCCAGGCGCCGTCCGCGAGGCCGTAGGCGACGTCGTCGCGGCCGTTGCCGTCCTGATCGCCGACCGTGAAGCCGGTGACGATCGGCCGGTCGTGCTCGAGGCGGCCCAGGTCGGCAAAGCGCCGGCCGGCGAAGGAGACCACCCTGAGGCTACGCCGCGTCGCGTCGGGCAGCAGGAGGTCGTCGCTGCCGTCGCCGTCCAGGTCGAGGATCGCCGAGAGGCCCAGCTCCCGCGAACCGATCGCGTGGTTGGAGAAGCCGCGCAGCTCGCCGAGCTGGACGAGGTGGTCCCCCATCAGCTGCCAGATGCGCAGGATGCCGCCGATGTGCGGGGTCTCGACATAGGCGACCTCCGGCCAACCGTCGCCGTCGAAATCGCCGACGCCGACCGGGTTGAGCCAGCGGTTGGAACGGCCGATGGCCGGCGTCTCGGCGCGTGGGCGGAGGCTGCCCCCTTCGACGTGGAACACCGCCAGGGCCGCCCCGGCGCCCGGCCTGGAACGGACCACGACGACCTCCTCCCGGCCATCGCGGTCGAGATCGGCGACCCGGGGCTGGAGGTCCTCGAAGACGGAGTCATCCTGGAGCCGGTAGGACAGGCGGCGGCCGTCGCGCAGGACCGCCAGCAGACCGGCCGCCTCGACCGCGTCCCCCAGCACGCCGTGGCCATAGCGGGTCGTCGGCTCGACCAGCCAGGCCTCGGCCACATCCAGGGTGCCGAGGCCCGGCCGGCTGTCCGGCAGCAGGTCGGCCGGCGGCCAGTCATGGTCGAAGGGCCGCAGCGGAAGCGGCGGCCGGGCCCTCGTCGTCTGCACCTCGATGCCCAGATGGTCGAGCGCGCCGGCGCCCGCCGCGCCGGGCCAGAGGAGGAGCGTCCAGAGCGCGAACCAGGAGATCCAGCGGTCCATGGCGGACTCTAGAATCTGAGCGGCACGGCCTGCTTGATATGCGGCAGGGTGCGCACCTTGGCGAGCACCTCGGGGGCGATCGCCTCGTCAAGCTCGATCAGCGCCAGTGCGTCGGCGCCCGGCTCGGCGCGGCCCAGGTGGAAGGTCGCGATGTTGACCCCGGCGTCGCCCAGCGTCGTGCCCAGCGCGCCGATCAGGCCGGGCTTGTCCTCGTTGGAGATATAGAGCATGTGCGCGCCCAGCTCGGCCTCGATGGGGATGCCCTTGATCTCGACCAGGCGCGGCTTGCTGCCCCCGAACAGCGTGCCGGCAAGCGAGCGCTCCTGTGCCTCGGTCAGCACGGTAACACGGATCAGGGTCTGGTAGTCGCAGTCCCGCTCGTGCCGGATCTCGCGGATGTCGATGTCGCGCTCGCGCGCGATCACCGGCGCATTGATCATGTTGACGGACTCGAGGATCGGCGCGAGCAGGCCGGCGAGCGCGAGCTGGGTCAACGGCCGGGTGTTCAGCCCCGCGACCTGGCCCTCGTATTCGATGGTGACGCCCCTGAGGCCGGAGCGGGTCAGCTGCCCGGCGAAGGAGCCGAGCTGCTCGGCCAGCGTCATGTAGGGCTTGAGGTGGGCCGCCTCCTCGGCGGTCAGCGAGGGCATGTTGAGCGCGTTGGAGACCGCCCCGGTCAGGAGAAAGTCGGCCATCTGCTCGGCGATCTGCACGGCCACCTTCTCCTGCGCCTCGCTGGTCGCCGCGCCCAGGTGCGGCGTCGCCACGAGCAGGTCCGAGCCGAACAGCGGGTTGTCGCGCGCCGGCTCCTCGGCATAGACGTCGAGGGCCGCGCCCGCCACGTGGCCCGAGTCCAGGGCCGCCTTGAGATCGGCCTCGACCACCAGGCCGCCGCGCGCGCAGTTGACGATCCTGACGCCGGGCTTGGTCTTGGCCAGGGCCGCGGCGTCGATGATGCCGCGGGTCTGATCGTTCAGCGGCACGTGCAGCGAGATGAAATCGGACCTGGCCAGGAGGTCGTCCAGCGAGACCTTCTCGATGTTCAGGTCCTCGGCGCGGTCGGGCGAGAGATAGGGGTCGTAGGCGACCACGCGCAGCTTCAGGCCGAGCGCCCGGTTGGCGACGATCGAGCCGATGTTGCCGCAGCCGACGATCCCCAGCGTCTTGCCGGTCAGCTCGACTCCCATGAAGCGCGACTTCTCCCACTTGCCGGCCTGGGTCGAGCGGTCGGCGGCGGGGATCTGGCGGGCCAGCGCGAGCAGCAGGGCGATCGCGTGCTCGGCCGTCGTTACCGCGTTGCCGCCCGGGGTGTTCATGACCACGATGCCGCGCTTGGTCGCGGCCTGGATGTCCACGTTGTCGACGCCGATGCCGGCCCGGCCGATCGCCTTGAGCCGCTCCGCCGCGGCGATCAGCTCCGCCGTCGCCTTGGTGGCCGAGCGCACGATCAGGCCCTCGCAGCCGGCGATCTTCCCCGCCAGCTCCTCCGGCGGCAGGCCGGGAGCGACCTCCACCTCGACGCCGCGTTCGCGCAAAAGCTCGGCGGCGAGCGGGCTCATCTTGTCGGAAATCAGCACCTTGGGCATCGTCGACTCCTCATGTGGCGGCGGCCTAGCCGGCCTTGACCTCGGCATAGGCCCAGTCCAGCCACGGCAGAAGGGCCTCTATGTCGTCCCGCTCGACCGTTGCACCGCCCCAGATGCGCAGGCCCGGCGGGGCGTCGCGGTAGGAGCCCAGATCGTAGCCGGCATCCGCCTCGGCGACCCGCGCGGCCACGGCCTTGGCCGCG
>CAMYMY010000251.1 GCA_947259625.1 uncultured Kiloniellales bacterium
AGCCTGCGGTCGGCGAAGTCGCGCAGGCACTCGAGCGCCTCGGGCCGGGTCTTCTCTCCGGCGATGATCTCCAGCAGGCGCATGTAGCGCGGCGGGTTGAAAAAGTGGGTGATCAGGAAGTCCTCGGCGAAGCGCGCGCTCTGGCCTTCGACCAGCTTGGCGAGCGGCAGGGTCGAGGTGTTGGACGAGACCACCGAGCCCTTCTTGCGCACCGCGTCGATCCGCGTGTAGAGGTCGTGCTTGAGCGCCAAGTCCTCGATGATGACCTCGACGATCCAGTCGACGTTCGCCAGCTTGTCCAGGTCGTCCTCGAGGTTGCCGGGGGTGACCAGCTTGGCCGCGCGCCTGGTCATGAAGGGCGCGGGGTCGGTCTTGAGCATCTTGGCGACCGCGCCCGCGGCCAGCGCGTTGCGGTCCTGATCTCCCTCGGGGGCGCCCTCGGGCACGATATCCAGCAGCAGCACCGGCACCCCGGCGTTAGCCAGATGGGCGGCGATGCCGGCGCCCATGACGCCGGCGCCGACGACGGCGGCGGTTTCGATCTTCATCACACTCCCTCCAGCACCGTGGCGATTCCTTGGCCGCCGCCGATGCACTGGCTGGCCAGCGCGAACTGCTTGCCCTCGCGCTTGAGGAGTTGGGCCGCCTTGCCGGTGATCCGGGCGCCGGTCGCGCCCAGGGGATGGCCGAGCGCGATCGCCCCGCCGTCCAGGTTGACCCGCGCCAGGTCGAGGCCGAGCTGGTCGACGCAGGCCAGCGCCTGCGCGGCGAAGGCCTCGTTCAGCTCGATCACCTCCATGTCGCCGATCTCGAGGCCGGCGCGCTCCAGCGCCTTCTTGGACGCGGCCACCGGCCCCATGCCCATGATCTCGGGCGCGCAGCCGGCCACCGCGATCGAGCGCAGGCGGGCCAGCACCTCGAGGCCGTTGGCCTTGGCGAAGTCCTCGGAGGTCACCAGGGTCGCCGCGGCGCCGTCGGTCAGCGGCGAAGCGGTGCCGGCGGTCACCGTGCCGTCGGTCTTGAAGGCCGGGTTCAGGCCGGCCAGGGCCTCGGCCGTGGTGTCGGGCCGGATGCAGCCGTCCTGGTCGACCGTGTGGTTGCCCTGGCGGATCGCCACGATCTCGTCGGCCAGCTTGCCGGCCTCGCGCGCCGCGGCCGCCTTGCGCTGGCTCTCGACCGCCAGCTCCTCCTGGCGGGCGCGCGGGATGTCGTACTTGGCGGCGACGTTCTCGGCGGTTTCGCCCATCGACATGTAGGCCTGGGGATAGCGCTCGGCCAGGCCCGGGTGGAGCAGCGGGTTGTAGCCGCCCATCGGGATGCGGGTCATGGATTCGACCCCGGCGCAGATGAAGGCCTCGCCCGCGTCCATCTGGATCTGGCCGGCGGCGATGTGCATCGCGTTCATGGACGAGCCGCAGAAGCGGTTGACCGTCATGCCGCCCACCTCCAGGGGCAGGTCGGCCAGGAAGCCGATCAGGCGCGCCACGTTGAGCCCCTGCTCGCCCTCGGGCATGGCGCAGCCGACGATCAGGTCCTCGATCGAGGCCGCGCACCACCTGGGCCGCCATCTCGTCGGGACGCACCTTGGTGAGTTCGCCCTTGGCGGCGAAGTGGAAGGGCGAGCGGGCATAGCCCGCAATGACCACGTTCTTGTGCATCGTTCAATTCTCCGCTGGGGGTGTGACGGCCGCGGCTTCGTGCTTGCCCCGGCCCTCGGCAGCCTTGGTGTCCAGATGGCGGCGGGCCGCCTTTTCGATCTCCCTGAGTTCGCTCAGGGTCTCCTCCAGATCGTCGCGCTGGCGTTCCAGCCCGGCGATCCGCTCGTGCACCTTAGCAACTAACAAACGCATTTGCTCGCCCTGATTCGGGTCGGCGTCGTAGAGGTCGAGCCACTCGCCGACCTCGCGCAGGGAGAAACCAAGGCGCTTGCCGCGCAGGATCAGCGCCAGGCGGCCCCGGTCGCGGTGCGTGTAGACCCGCGTGGTGCCGGCACGCTGGGGCGTGACCAAGCCCTTGTCCTCGTAGAACCGCAGGGCCCGGGGCGTAACGCCCAGCGCCTCGGCCAATTCCGTGACGGTGTAGAGTTTCTGCATGCCGACCCTATCCAGTCGGTGGATATATAGGGCATGGAAACTTAAACGTCAAGTAACTAACGTATACGTTAACTTTAATTCGGGGACACAGTACTAATTTCGTCGCGCCCCGGCCCGGCGAGGCGGGCCGCCGGCCCGGCCCGCGATCATCGTCGGGAAATTAGTACTGTGTCCCCGAATTACGAATTATGCCAAATCGGCGGATTCGCGCTTGGCCAGCTCCTCGGCGACCAGCTCCTTCTTGGAGAGCTTGCCGATCTGGGTCTTGGGCAGCTCGGCGCGGAACTCGATCTCCTCGGGCATCTCGATCTTGGACAGCTTGTCCTCGAGGAAGCTCAGCAGCTCGGCGGCGGTCAGGGTCATGTGCTCCTTCAGGCGGACGAAGGCCTTGGGCGCCTCGCCGCGGTAGTCGTCCGGCACGCCGATCACCGTGACCTCGGCCACCGCGTCGTGGCGGTAGATCGCCTCCTCCAGGACCCGCGGATAGACATTGTAGCCGCTGCAGATGATGAGGTCCTTGATGCGGTCGACCAGGAAGGTGTGGCCATCAGCGTCCATGTAGCCGACGTCGCCGGTGTGCAGAACACCGTCGACGATGGTCTGAGCGGTCGCCTCGGGCCGGTTCCAGTAGCCGGCCATGACCTGCGGGCCGCGGATGCAGACCTCGCCCCGCTCGCCGGGCGGCAGCTTGCGGCCGGGCTGCTCCAGGTCGTGGATCTCGATGACCGTGCCCGGGAAGGGCAGGCCGATCGAGCCGTCCTTGGCCGCGCCCAGGACCGGGGTGCAGGTCGCCGCCGGGGAGGTCTCGCTGAGCCCGTAGCCCTCGAGCAGATGGCAGCCGGTCAGCGCCTCGAAGGCCCGCTTGACCTCCTGCGGCAGGGACGCGCCGCCGGAGATGCAGACCTTGAGCGACGAGAGGTCGTATTTGCCGAGCCGCGGGTGATGGTTGATCGCGTTGTAGATGGTCGGGACGCCGACGAAGTAGGTCGGGCGCTTCTCGTGCATCACCTCCAGCGTGTCCTCCAGCTCGAAGCGCGGCCGCAGGATCAGCTCGGCACCGATGCGGATCCCGACGTTCATCACGGCGGTCATGGCCAGGACGTGGAACAGCGGCAGTACGCCCAGAATCCGCCACTCCCCCACGGCCGCGTCCGGGTTCCACAGCTCGACCTGGTGGGCGTTGGCCGCCACATTCGCGTGGGTCAGCATGGCGCCCTTGGGCACGCCGGTGGTCCCGCCGGTATACTGCAGCACGGCGATGTCCTCGCGCGGGCGGATCTCGACCGGCTCGAACGCGCCGTCGTTGGCGGTCAGCTCGGCGAAGCGCAGGTGGCGGCCGTCCCCGGGCACGCCGGCCGTCTCGCCGCGCTTGAACAGGGTGAAGAGCAGGTTCTTCGGAAACGGCAGGATGTCCGCCATGGGGCAAACCACGACCTGCTTCAGCCCGGTCCTCTCGAGCGTGGCGGAGACCTTGGGCAGCAGGATCCGGAGATCGAGCGTGACCATGATCCGGGTCCCCGAATCCTCGATCTGGCGCGCGATCTCCTCCTCGACGTAGAGCGGGTTGAAGTTGACGACCGTGCCCCCGGCCTTCAAGACCGCGTAATAGCAGATCACGAAGTAGGGCGTGTTGGGCAGGAGCATCCCGACCTGGACGCCGCGGCCGACGCCCAGCGCCTGGAAGCCCTTGGCCGCACGGTCGACCAGCTCGCCGACCCGCCTATAGCTGTAGGTCTTGCCCAGGAAGTCGATGCAGCTCCGCGCGCCGTAGCGCGCGACCGCCCGGTCGAGCGTCGCGGTCAGGGGCTCGTCGGTGATCGGCACGTCCCAGTCGACGTGCTCCGGATAACTCTCGAGCCACGGCATCTCCGAGGCCTTCGCCGACGCACTCACGTCCGGTCCCTCTCCGTAGTCGGTCAATGGTTGCGCGGCCGACCGTTCCGTAGCCGGCCGGGAGGGGGCGCCGTCTGTGCAGCGGCGCCCCCGCGAGGGCTCAGAACCTGGCGGTGGCCTGGAGGGCGATGATGTCGATATGCGCCTCGTACTTGCCCGACAGGTTGCCGCGGAAGGTGTTGCCTTCGTCGCTCGCGCGCAGATCGATATCGGCATCGTTGATGAAGATGTGGGTATAGCCGAGATCGAGCGTCAGCCAGGGCAGCGGCGTGTAGCTGGCGCCCGCCGCGATCCAATAGCGGTCCTCGCCGGGGATGCGCGGCGTGCGGCTCTTATCCGGCACCGGCGACTCGTCGAAGGCGAGGCCAAGCCGCAGCGCCAGGCCCTCCACCTGCTCCGGTTTGTAGGTTGTGCCCACTGCGAAGAACCAGGAGTCGTTCCAGTTCTCCTCGGTGACGTTGTCGGGCTGGGAGGGGTTATCGAACTCGACCCGCAGCTCGTCGAACTTGCTCCAGTTCCACCATTCGGCCTGGGCCATGACCGCCCACTCGCCGGTGATGTCGTAGTTGGCCCCGAAGGCCACCGAGTCCGGCAGGTCCACCGAAGCGTTGGCGTCGGTGTCCCTGAGGAGACCCCCTGCCTGAAGAACCACGCCGGTCAACCCGGACTGGCTGTGATCGAATTTGGCGTCGCCCTCTACGTCGAGATCGACGAAGGACCGATAGGCGACGCCAAGGCGGAGCCTGTCGACCGGCTCGTACATGACCCCGATGTTGAAGCCGAAGCCCCAGTCGTCGGCCTGGAGCTTGGCCCGGACGTCGTCCTGCGTAGGGGTTGGGGATGCTGCTGCCTGGCATGCACCGCTGGGATCAGTAGCACAAATCGTGCCGGCGTCGACGGCATTGCTCAGCTCCGCATCCGCATAGAGCGCCCGGAAACCCGCTCCGATCGAGAGACCGGGCATGATCCGGTAGGCGACCGCCGGGTTGATGTCGAAGGTCTTGAGATCGGACTTGAGCGCGTGGTAGCGGCCTTCCCAGCCGTCGGGGTTGTCGGTCAGCAGGCCGAACGGCGCGGTGATGGAGAGCCCGAACTTCAGATTCTCGTCGTACGACCACATGCCGTAGACAGCGGGCACCAGCGCGTCGCGGCCGATGTCGTCGTTGCCTTTGAAGCGGCTCGTGGTGTTGATCGGCGCAGTAGTAACGGTGCTCGCCGAGCCGTCCTTGAACTTGGCGTTCGGCATGATGTAGCTGTTCGACATGGCGGCGTGGTTGCCGGAGAGGTAGGTCATCATCGCCGGGTTATAGTAGCTGTAGCTGATGTCGTCGACCCCGGTGACCGAGCCGGCGAAGGCGTTGCCGAGCGCCGAGCCGCTCTGCTCCTTGATCGCGAAGCCGGCCGCCAGCGCGTGCTGCGCGGATAGCACCAGTGCGGGCAGGGCGACCAGCGCACAGGCCAGCGTCCTCCCGGATTTCGTCGTTTTCATGAAGTAGCCTCCCTAAGACTGCCCCCGCCGCCTGCCTTGACGGCCCGGCGTGCTCAACGGCGACCACTCTACGCCAGGGATCGCGCGCGCGCCAGTTTATGGTAAACGCTTCGTTAACCCGATCGCTCCATGGTCGGGGGCCTGCCCGCTTGGAGTGCCGTTCTTGAACGCCGTCTTCCTCGCCATCGTCCTGATCGCCTTCGTCGTCGCGGCGGTGCGCGAGATCCTCTGGGTGCCGGAGGGGCCGGATGCGCCCTCGCCCATGGAGCTCCTCACGACCGGGGCGATCGAGGCGGCGGGCGGGGCGGTGACGCTGGCGATCGGGCTGGTCGGGGTGATGGCGCTGTTCCTCGGGCTGATGAAGGTGGCGGAGGAAGGCGGCCTTCTGGTGATCATCGCCAAGACGGTGCGTCCGCTGATGGTGCGCCTGTTTCCCGAGGTGCCGGCCGAGCACCCGGCCATGGGCGCGATGATCCTCAATATCTCGGCCAACGCGCTGGGGCTCGGCAACGCGGCCACGCCGTTCGGCATCCGCGCCATGCAGGAGCTCGACAAGCTGAACGCCGAGAAGGGCACGGCGACCAACGCGATGGCGCTATTTCTCGCGATCAACACGTCGAGCGTCACGCTGCTGCCGACCGGCGTGGTCGCGCTGCGGGCGTCGCTGGGCTCCCAAGACCCGGCGGGCATCGTGCCGACCACGCTCTTCGCAACGATCTGCTCGACCGCCGTGGCGATCTTCGCCGCCAAGCTCTACCAGCGCTTCTCGGCCCCACCTAAAACTAAAATTAAAATGGGGACTGTCCCCATTTACGAAGCGGCCGGCGCCGGTGGCGAGGACGAAAAAATAGGGACTGTCCCCATTTTTCCGGCGGCGAGCGGCGCTTATCCGGCCTGGGTGTCGTTCCTGGTTCTGGCGGGGATCGCCGGGCTGGTCCCGCTCACCGTGGCCTACGGCAAGGCGATCGCGCCCTGGATCGTGCCGGGGCTGATCGTCGGCCTGCTCGGGTTCGGGGCGCTGCGCGGTGTGCGGGTCTACGAGGTCCTGGTCGAGGGCGCCAAGGACGGCTTCCAGGTGGCCTTGCGGATCATCCCCTATCTGGTCGCGATCCTGGTCGCCGTCGGCATGTTCCGGGCGAGCGGCGCGATGGACGTTCTGGTCGGCGGGCTGGGCCAAGTCACCGGCCTGGTCGGCCTGCCCGCCGAGGCGCTGCCCATGGCCCTGCTGCGGCCGCTCTCGGGCTCGGGCGCCTACGGCGTCATGGCGGCGATCCTGCAGGACCCGGCGGTCGGGCCCGACAGCTACACGGGCTATCTGGTCTCGACGCTCCAGGGCTCGACCGAGACGACGTTCTATGTGCTCGCGGTCTATTTCGGCGCGGTGCAGGTGCGGCGCATCCGCCACGCCCTGGCCGCCGGCCTGACGGCAGACTTCGCCGGCATCGTCGCCGCCGTGGCGATCTGCTGGTACCTCTTCGGGTGAGCGGCCCCCTTTTGGTGGCTTACGCGGCGCCACTGGCGCCAGGGTCCACCCGAAGCCCTCGGACGCCGGCCGGTCGCCTCCGCTCCCTTGGCTTCGCGAGTCTTTCGTAGCTCAGACGCCGGGCGGTCACCTCCGCTCCCTTGGCTTCGCTCGCATAAGCTGGGTCAGACTCGATTTAAACTGTGGAGCTCTCCGCGATTCCTCCCGGCGCCGAGATTAAATCGAGTCTGACCCCAATTTCGCGCGTGTTACTCGACCAAACTCAGGTTGTCGGCCGCGGTGCGTCCGTCGCGTCCCGGGGACACCTCGAACTCGACCTTCTGGCCTTCGGAGAGCCCGCGCAGGCCGGCGCGCTGCACCGCCGATATGTGAACGAATACGTCCTTCGAGCCATCGTCCGGGGCGATGAAGCCGAAGCCCTTGGTCGTGTTGAACCACTTGACGGTTCCGGTAATCATATTCGAAGATCTCCTTGAAGGCTGCGCACTTGGCCGAGGCCGGGTCGGGCGGCGGGACGGACGCGCGTCCGCCCATCCATTGGGGTTCGAGAAGGCTGTCTCAGTGAGGCGTGCTCCACAATCCGTCGCGGCGTTCTAACCCGAGGCCGGCCCCGGGCTCAAGCTTTCTCTCGCCGTGGAAGACTCGGGGATACTAGTCGAAATACCGGGAGAGCTTGGCCCGCGTCGCCGCGTCCATCTCGGCGAAGGCGCCGACCAGCTTCCGCGCCTCGGGATCGACCCGCACCATCATGGCCTTGCAGGCGAACGCGAAGGCCCGGCCGTCGCCGGGTTCGACCGTGAAGGTGATGTCCACCCGGTCACCCGCCTTGCGGTCGCCCGCGTAGGACTCGGCCAGGAAGCCGCTGTAGCTCCAGTTCACGATCGGATAGGCCCGACCGTCGATCTCGACCGTTCCGCCGGGCGCGGCCTTGCGTGCCTCGCGGCGCCTGTCCGCCTCCGGCTCCCCGGTTCGGGTAAACCTGGCGAAGAGAGTGTTCAACATGGCTCGTCTGCCCTCATGCAACTGGCTCTCATGCGACCCGCGGGCGCCGGCGGAACAGCATGCTTCCGGTTGTGGAAGCTAAGCGGCAATCCGTTAAGAGTCCGATAACTCGGCCCGCTGGGAAGGCGTGCGGGACAGGCGTTAACCGGCCCTTAACCATGACCCGACTAATGGTTCTTGCAAGGAATCCGCCGGCCGCCCCTTGGAGAGCCCGCCATGACCACACCGCCGAAAGACGACCCCGATCGCCGCTGTTCCAGCCGGCTGGCCCCGGACAGCCCGACCACCATCACGCTGAGCGCGGGCGACCGGCGTTACGACTGCAAGATCGAGAACATCTCCCTCACGGGCATCAAGCTGCGCCTGGTCAGCAAGCTGCCGGCCGCCGACACGGTCGAGCTCGAGCACAGGGCCGGGGGCCGGTTCCAGGGCACGCCGGTCTGGCGCAGCCGCGACGCCGTCGGCATCGCGTTCCAACATCCCGAAAGGCGCCTGGAGCGGGCCCTGCAGTGCATCTCCATCCTGGTCAATCCCGACCTCGATCTCACGGTCTACTGAGCCCGAGGACATCGGCCGGCGCCCCCCGGCCCGGCCATACAATTGCCTTGATTCCGCCCTTTAAAAGCCCGGCGCGACTCCCTTTATCTAACTGATATTCCAGGATTTTTCTTGGCGGCGGGCAAGTGCGCCCGGCGCCCGGCACTGTTCGTGACGGTTGCTCTCGAGACGGTGGGAACATGGCTCAGCCACGCCCTGCGCGGCGACGCAAGCAGACCAAGAGGCAGCAGAGGTCGGCCGACCACGTCGGGCGCGGGCTGCTCGCCCGGGCGGTCCGTGGGACCGGCCGGCTGCTCTGGTGGGCGCTCCGCGGCCTCGGCGTGGCCGGTCGGGCGCTCGCCCGCAGCCCATCGGTCCACGCCACGCTCGATCTCGCCCGCCGGGGCCTGTCCGCGCTGGGCGAACGCATTCGGGAGGCCGCCGCGAGGTTCAGCGCCTGGCTGCACCGGCGTTTCGGCCGGCCGATCACGGTCGGCCTGGCCGGCTTCGCCTTCCTCGGCCTCGCCCTGACGCCCGAGCGCGTGCCGCTCTACCAGGGCGCCGACTGGGCCGGCGACCTGGAGTGCCTGGCCATGAACATCTATCACGAGGCGCGCAACGAGCCCGAAGCGGGCAAGCTGGCGGTCGGCCACGTGGTCATGAACCGCGTGTCCGACCCGCGCTTCCCCGGCACCGTCTGCGGGGTGGTCATGCAGGGCGGCCCGAAGCCCCGCCACGGCTGCCAGTTCTCCTGGTGGTGCGAC
>CAMYMY010000252.1 GCA_947259625.1 uncultured Kiloniellales bacterium
CTAGGAGCGCCACGCCGACGCCCAGGCGGGACATGACGAAGCCAGTCAGCAGCAGCTGGACCAAGAGGGCGACCGTATTGGTGATTGCGAAGACGATCGAGAACTGCCGCCCGATCGCCTCCCCTTCCAGGTAATGGGCAATCGTGCTGGTGAACTGGAAGTCCAAGATCGTCGAGACGATCTCGTAGAGGCCGACGATCGCCACGATGGACAGGAGATAGGGCGAGCGGAAGACGAGCGCCGCCCCTTCGACGGCGGGGTTGCGCGCGGAAGATGCCTTTTCCTCTTTTGGTGGTTCCTGCGGCGCGCTTTCCGGTGGCGGATTGCGATCGACGATGCGTCCGGCCAGGAAGGCCACGGCGGCGATCATGAGCCCGACTGCAAAGCAGATCCAGAGCCACTGCGGGCGATCCACCTGGGCGATGAGGGCGGCGACGACATAGGAGCCGAACACGCCACCCGAGACGCCGCCCAGACCGACCAGTCCATAGAGTCGCTTGGCCGCATCGGGGGTCACGCTGTCGTTCAGAAAGGCGAAGAACGTCGCCACCATCAGGGTCGAGAACAAGTCGCCGAAGAGATAGAAGCTCCATACCGTGCCGCTCCCGGGGGCGCCGAGCACAAAGCTGTAGGCGGCATAGCTGACCAGGAAGAAAGCCGTGAAAACGAAGCTGAGCTGCTGCCTGCGGAACCGGCGGGCGAGCCAGGTGAAGACGATCACGGCCGCGAAGGCGACCACCATGTTGAGCACCTTGGCGATCAACTCCGCCTGTGGCCCCGACATCTGCCAGCCCAGCAGGTTGAACCCGCTCTGTTCATAGTGCTCGATGAACAGCGATTTCTTGATCGGCTTGAGGATCCAGAAGCTGGTGATGACCAGGAAGAAGTAGCCGAACATGAGCAGTGCGAGCGGCAGCTCGCTCCGGCGAACGTCGAGTATGGCCTTGAAGGCGCTTGCCTGTTTCACGGTCTGACCGGGGTCGCTAGAAGACCGGCAAGGTGCCGTCGTCGACCTCGCCGATCACTTGCTGGATGCGCTGCCACAGGTCGCCGAGTTCCCCCGTGGTCAGGCCGAACTGAACCGTTCCATCGGAGATCCGCACCCCCCGCTTGGGATCAAGGTTCTCGCCGGGCGGAACCGACATGAAGACCCCGTCGTCGTTCGTCTCGAGCTGGGCGACGACGCCAAGGACGTCGAGGTCCTCGCGCTCGAGCTTGCGCAACCGATCGACCGAGTCCTTGCGGAAGGCCGGGACGCGGATGACGTCCCAGTTTGTCGCAAAGGGATTGTGCGGCCAGGCCCGGAACGAAACGCCGTTGTCGACCACGAAGACCTGACGCCGGTTTTCCTCCTTGGACGCGAGCCAATTGCTGGGCTTTCCGTCGTGGTGGGAGACCAGGAAGGTGAGCAGACCGATGTTGGCCATGAAATAGGCATAGCTCGGGTCCTTCAGAAACCTGACCTCCTCGAAGAGCGGGTCCGGCTGGGTCACGTTCTGTAGCCACACCGAAAGGTTTCCAAGCACGCAGTTCGTCCCCGGGACGCTGGGCGCCTTGTCCTTCTCTTTCTCCCTGGCCTTCTCGAGAGGCACGCAATACATCAGCGACGTCGGGACGACGTAGTCTTCCGGATCCAGGAACAGCCGCTGGACCTGATAGACCGCGATCTCTCTTCTGGGCGAATTGTTGTCCTGATCCAGCCTGGCGGGAATCGCCTCCTTCCATTTGAACGTCAGCTCCTTATCGATCGCTGCCAGGGACAGAGTGACTTCCGCTGCGCCCGTGATACCGGCCGCCGTCCGCTTTTCGCTCACCACCTTGTAGTCGCCCGTTGCCATTGCTCGGGGGAACTCTTTCTCGATGACGTGCGGATGCTCTGGCCAGTTGGGGAATTTATCGCCGCCTTGGGGCCGGGGCGCCTCGGTGAACTGGACCGGTGGACGCTCGGCCGGGGCCGGTGAACCGCAGGCTCCCAGAATGGCGATCAGGCCGAGTAGAGGTGCGGTAACGCCAAGACCTCTTCGGATTTCTTGTCTCAGATCCTGAGCCATGGTTGGCCCCTCCCCAGTTCAGCTCTGTCAAACGTCTCGGACCACACCAGCATCCACTAACGACTCCTTCCGCTCGAACGTGAGCATCGGAAAAGCTGAATTTGGAGTACCGATGTCTTGATCCCTCTTTTGTTCTGCGTTTACGCCGTTTCTGGGGAATGAACGCCTAGCCGGAGCGAGAATGCCTTCCCTAGGATCCCCAGGATAGAGACTACCGAGGGTGTGAATGCATTGCCAACAGGAAAATGGAGCCCAACCGATGCATCACGAGAGACAGCCTTGTTGAGCAGAGGGCAGTCGATCCGCGGGCTCCAAGGCGTCATTGCCGTCTCGTGGCGAAGACGGTGAAAATGTTGGAGTTCAAATTGGTCAGCGGTTGTTCCACCGTAATTTCGTCGAGGCCCTGACTCCACAATAGTTCGGTAACGGTATTCAATCGATCTTCGACGTCGTGCACCTCGATCACCGCCTGACGAATCCTACACCAATCATCGTTTTCAATGCCGCGCAGAACGTCGAGCTCGGCCTTTTCGACATCCACCTTGAGAAAATCTATGTGTTCTATTTCACGCTGGCGAACGAACCGCGACAATGTCTGCATTCGACATCTGATTGCCTCTCCGCGAAGCGTCCTCTGCAGGGCAAAGTCGAGGATAGAGGAGCGAACGAATTCCGGTACCCAGCTCAGCCAGCGCAGCGCCAGGGGGGCTTCGTCGAGGTACATGATGCTGTCTAGAATGGACTCCTTGATCGTCCGTATATCGGCCTCTTCGTCCGGGTATGCGGTCGAGAGCACGGGAGCCCCGGGATAGTATGCGAAAGGGACCGTCTCCGGGGTGCTGGAAAGCCCGAAGCCGAGAGTCTCGATCTGCCCCATCGAGGTGTTGCGCTCCACGTTTGCGCAGAGCAGCTCGAATATGGCCCCGACGGGCTCGAAGGCAAAAACGCGGAGGTTCTGCGCGCAGCGCTCGTACGCGGCCAGGCTGAACAGGCCGATGTTGGCCCCCACGTCGAAAATCGTGTCACCGGGCCTCACTTCTATCCCATTGGAGAAGTAGCTTTCGATCTCGAGTCTGATGAGCGGCACCTCGTGCTTCTGCAGGCATGAGACGATCATTCCATTTGGAAGCGATACGTTCACCGGCCTCCTTCTTCGGTCGGGGGCAGCCCTCTGACGGACGTTCGTCGGCCAGCACGGCGAATCGGGAATACTTTTGAATGTCACGATAATCCGCTCGGTCCGGGAGACGGCCAGATTTCCAGCCATCCCCATTGCTCCTGGCTAATCCATAATCCTATCAATTTCGACAGGACGGTGATCTTGAAGAACACCGCCGATCAGGATTGGTCTAGCTCATCTTGTGCTCCGGGTGTGCATACCCTGTGACCCGAAGCATGGCTATCTGCTTACCGCTTTGTGCAAGTCGAGACAATAGCCTATGTGTACCAGCGGCGGAGACAGTTCTGGCCGCCGGCAGTCGAAGGTATGGCGGGAAGTCCGGGGACTTGGTGCAAGGCTCTGGCCGATTGCCGCGGGTCTCCTTCCTCTCGAGGATCGAGGCACCCATCAATGGGATTAGACCACGCGATACGACCGCTCTAATGTGCCCGCAACCTAGGGAAGGGCCTTCGCGGTGAGCGACACGCTGGAACAGGCAAAGGAAGCGCAAAATGGCGCCGTGGGGAGGCACCGCCCCAGCCTGTTCTCCATGATCCTGACCGCCTTAGGCGCCGGGATCGGGTGCGGTCTTTTTTTCGGAGACTATGCGGCCAGCTTGCGGACGGTCGGCGATGTTTACGTCGGGCTCCTGCAGATGACGGTCCTGCCGTACATCGTTTTCGCCCTGATCGCCAGCATCGGACGCTTGTCGCTTGCCGAAGGCAAGAAACTCGCGGCCATCGCGATCTCGGTGCTCGCCCTCTTGTGGGGCATCGGCTGCGCGACCGTCGCGCTGATGTCGCTGTCCCTTCCGTTTCGGCCCAGCGGCGCGTTCTTCAGCACGGGAATGCTCGAGCCGCAACAGGGCGTCGATTTCCTGCACCTTTTCGTTCCAAGCAATCCGTTCGGCTCCCTGGCCAACAACGCCGCGCCCGCGGTGGTCGTCTTCTGCCTCTTATTCGGCGTCGCCCTGGGAAAGGTCGATCGAAAGGACGAGCTGCTCCAGCAGTTCGATATCGTCGTGACGACGCTTTTCCGCGTCAATCACTTCATCGTGACCCTAAGCCCGCTCGGGATCTTCGCCATCACCGCCGCGGCCGCCGGCACCCTCAGCCTCGAGGAATTCGGCCGCCTTCAGGCCTACCTGCTGACCTTCTGGGTGTTGCCGATGCTCATCGCCGCGTTTACGCCCTTCCAGTACAAGGACGTTCTGTCGGTTTCGAGGAGCGCCCTCGTCACGGTGTTCGTGGTCCAAAGCCTCTTCGTCGTCATCCCGATGCTTGCGGAGGGAATCCGGCGGCTGGCCGAGAAATACCACGACGAGGGGATCGAGACCTCCGCCAATCCGGATTTCGTGATTCCCCTCGCCTATCCCTTTCCACACCTCGGCAAGGTGCTCACGCTCATCTTCGTTCCCTTCGCGGCGTGGTTCTACGGGATATCGATGCCATGGTCGGACTTTCCGCTGTTCCTCAGCACCGGCCTGGTTCTCTCGTTCGGCAAGGTCACGACGACAATACCGTTCCTCCTGGACATGCAGGAATTGCCCGCGGACATCTTCCAGCTCTTCCTGCTGTCCAGCGTCTTTGGCGGCGGTTTCAGCGACCTGGTCGGGTGCATGTTTCTGCTGACCTTCACGGCGCTGACCACCTGTGCGATGAGCGGCCTTCTGCGCATCAACCACGCCAAGCTGGTGGCCTTGCTCGTCGTGACGGTCGTCATCGGAGCCGCGATGATCGTGTCGACGCGGTCGGTGCTGAGCGTCTCGTCGGCGGACGCCCACAGCAAGCAGCAGGTCCTGGGCGGCATGCACCTCAAGCTGCGGCGGGTGCCGGCACGGATCTTGCCCGAGGCCTTGCCCAACCCCATGCCGCTAGAGCCGGGTCAATCAAGGCTGGGGCGCGTCCGCGACCGGGGTGTCGTTCGCGTCGGCTTCCGCCCCGACGACCTCCCGTTCTCGTTCTTCAACGCCAAGGACGAACTCGTCGGGCTGGATATCGAGATGGCGCATCGCTTGGCCGGCGATCTCGGCGTCACCATCGAGTTCGTGCCGTTCACCACTCCCACCTTGCGCGCGCAACTGGCCGCGGACCACTTCGACATCGCCATGTCCGGCTTGGCGGCAACGACCAGGCGCTCGGAGTTGCTGCAACTCAGCGAACCCTACATGGACCTGACCTTGGCCCTCGTCGTACCCGACCACCTTGCCGACGAATTCAAGGACCTGGAGTCCATTCGCAAGCGCGGCGCCTTTGGTCTCGGAATCCCGGCCGGCAGCTTTTCTGCCCACGAAATCAACCAGGGCGTCCCTCAGGTAGAGGTCGTCCCGCTGGAGTCCGTAGGCCAGTTTTTCGAAAACCCGCCGCGGGATATGGATGCCCTGCTGACCAGTGCCGAGGGCGGCTCCGCGTGGACCCTCATCTATCCCGACTACACGGTCGTGAACCCGAGGTCTCGCCCGGTCAGGATCCCCATAACCTACG
>CAMYMY010000253.1:0-5679 GCA_947259625.1 uncultured Kiloniellales bacterium
CTCCGTCGGAAGCTATCCTGGCTCGCCGTGCCTCTGGGAATCGCAACGGCGGTCTACACCGGGATCCTCCTGGGCGCGATGCCGTCGCGGCCGTTCTGGAACTCGCCGATCGTAGCGCTCCTGTTCCTGGTGTCCGCGCTGTCCACCGGGATCGCCGGCACCCTGTTTCTCCGGGCACTCTTCCACGGGTCCAATCCCGACCCCGAGACCGGGAAGAACTTCTCTCGGAGCGGCTACCTGTTGACGGCGGCGGATCTCCTGCTGATCGGTTTCGAACTGATGATCATCTTCCTGTTCATCATGTACGCGCACCTGACCATCGGCAGCGTCAAGGAGGCCGTGTCGGTCATCCTGACCGGGGGCGACCTGGCGCCGCTGTTCTGGTTCGGCGTGGTGGTGATCGGCCTGCTGATCCCCGCGTTGGTCGAATTGATCTACATCGTTCCCAAGCTCCTTTACCACCGGGATTTCTCCGTTCCCCGGGGTGTCGAGCTTGTCGTACCGGCCGTGATCCTCGTGGGCGGCTTCATGCTTCGCTACGTGGTGGTTGTCGCCGGGCAGATCACTGGGCCGGTCGGAATCTGAGGAGGATATGATGGTTAGTCGCCGCAACTTTCTGAAACTGGGCGCAGCCGCAGCCGGCGCTTCGACCGCGCTCGCCGGAAACACCGCCCTGGCCGCAGCGAAACCCGTGACGATCACGGGGGGCAAGGATTACTCGCCGCGCACCGGCAAGGAGCGCCAGGCCATTCCCAGCGCCTGCTGGCAGTGCGTCAGCCGCTGTCCGATCATCGGTTACGTCGAGGACGGCCGGCTGGTGAAGATCGAAGGCCAACCCAGTTCGATCCGGACCGACGGCAAGATCTGCGCCAAGGCGCAGGCCGGGATGAACCAAGCCTACGACCCGGACCGCATCCTCTATCCCCTCAGGCGCGTCGGCAAACGCGGCGAAGGCAAGTGGAAGCGGATCTCCTGGGACGAGGCGTTGGGCGAACTCGCCGGGCGCCTGAAGAAGCTCCGCGACGATGGGCACCCGGAGAGGTTCATGTTCCACTACGGGCGCATGAAGGCCAGCTCCAGCAAGCTCATCAAGAGCGTGTTCCTCGCCAACTACGGCACCAAGACGATCGGCAACCACACCAGCATCTGCGAGGGCGGCAAGTGGACCGCGCAGGAGCTGACCTGGGGCAAGCACTACGACAACTGGGACTTCGACCACGCGAAGTACATCCTGAACTTCGGGTCGAACTGCCTCGAAGCGCACACCAACCACACCTCGGTGGCGCAGCGGCTGATCAAGGCCCTGGCCGACCGCCGGGTCAAGATGGTGACCTTCGACGTCAGGCTGTCCAACACGGCGGCCAAGTCGAGCCAATGGGTGCCCGTCAAGCCGGGCACCGACCGGGCGGTGGCGCTCGCCATGTGCAACGTGATCATGAGCGAGGACCTCTACCGCGGCGAGGGCGAGGCCTTCCTCAGGTTCTGCAAGGCCACGCCGGACATGAACGCCACGACCGCAGACAAGGTCGCGGCGCTGAAAAAGCACCTCGCCCAGTACACGCCCGAATGGGCGCAAGAGATGAGCGGGGTCGACGCCGAGACCATCCGCGACATCGCCCGCGAGTTCGCGAACACCAAGCCGGCTTGCCTGGTCAGCTACCGGGGGGCCGTCGCCCATTTCCACGGCGGCGAGACCGAGCGCGCGATGCAGATGCTGGCCGCGATCACGGGCAACATCGACAATCCGGGTGGCCGGTGCCGGGCCGTCGGCGCCAAGTGGACGTATCCGAAGGGGCCGAAGAACAAGCCCAAGGCGAAGAAGCTGAAGATCGTCGATGGCGCCAAGGGCCAGATCGCCTTGCCGACCCATCACGTGAACCATCAAGTCTTCAACATGATCAAGGACGGCAGCGCCGGCAGACCCGAGGTCTATATGTGGTACTGCTATGCACCGGTGTATTCCAACGGCGACTGCCAGGCGAACATCGAGGTCCTGAAGGACGAATCGCTCATCCCCTTCACGGTCTGCGTCAACCCCTACTACGACGAATCCGCGGCGCTCGCCGACCTTATCCTGCCGGACACGCCATACCTCGAGCGCTGGGATTGGGAGGACATGGTCTCGCCCAAACAGGTGCCCGAGTATTACCTGCGCCAGCCTCTCATCAAGCCCCTGGGCGAGGCGAGAAACTTCGGCGACGTATGCTGCGAGCTGGCGGACCGGATGGGCTTCCCACTCGGCTTCAGCTCGATGGAGGAATTCGTCAAGCTGTCCTGCGAGAAGACACAGGCCGTGAAAGCGGCCGGCGGCTTCGAGTACATGCGCACGCACGGTGTCTGGCACGACCCGAAGGCCAAGCCCAAGTACTACTCCTACCTGAAGGAGGTCAAGGCGGCGGCCTTGGCGAAGGACGGCGTGATCCTCGACGAGGCCACGGGCGTGTACTGGAACTGGAAGAAGTCCAAGGCCAAGAGCGCCGGGGAGGCCCTGGCCAAGGGCTATACGCATACGAAGAACGCTTACAAGGGCTATGTCGGACAGATCATCGACGGCACGGTCTATGCCGGCTTCAAGCCCGACAAGGTGAACAAGTCCGGCTACTTCGAGCTCCACTCCGGCATCATGGAGGACAAGGGCCTGGCGCCGCTGCCCGGCTACGTGGTCGACCCCGACCACAAGGCCATGAGTGCGGACGAATTCATCCTCACCACCTTCAAGGTCAACGTCCAGACCCACTCACGCACGCAGAACTGCAAGTGGCTGACCGAGATCTATCACGACAATCCGGCCTGGATTAACCCCGAGTCAGCGGCGGCCAAGGGCATCGAGGACGGGGACAGGATCAAGGTCAAGTCCAGAGTCGGCGAGATCGAGACCACGGCGCGCGTGACGCCGGCCGTGGCCCCGGGCGTGATCGCCATCTCCATGCACTGCGGGCACTGGGAGTACGGCCGCTATGCCTCGGACAAGGCTGCGCCGTTCGGCGCCGACAGCGATCCGGAATACCGGCGCAAGTGGTGGAAGAGCAACGGCGGGCACCCGAACTGGGTCATCCCCAACGACCCGGATCCAATCAGCGGCCAGCAACGCTGGATGGACACCGTGGTCACCGTAAGCAAGGCCGTGGCCGCATGACGCAGGCCGCGGGCCTCGGCCCCGGCCACCGGCCGGACGAGGCGGCCAGGACAGCCATGGAACGCAGCAACGTCTATGGCTTCCTGGCCGCTATATATCGGAGCGAGCCGACAGCGGCGCTGCTAGGCCGGATAAAGACTCCCGGCTTTCTGGAGGCCCTCGGCGCGGCGGGAGTCGCCCTCGAGCACGATCTCCTCGGTCTCCCGGAGTCGGAGCTGCTCGAGGAACTGGCTGTCGAGTACACCCGGCTGTTCATCGGCCCCGGCAGCCATGTTCCGCCCTATTCCAGCGTCCATCTGGGCGGCCACGGGGCCTCGCTCTGGGGCGCTTCGACCGCCTGGGTCAAGCGGTTCATCGAGGCCGCCGGTTTCGAATATCGCCCCGACTATCACGACCTACCGGACCACGTGAGCGTCGCGCTCGAGTTCATGCAGGAGATCACCGCGCGGGAAGCGCGCGCCCTGGACGAGCCGAACGCGGACGAGGCGGGGAGACTGCGATCCATCGAAGAGGAGTTTGTCTCCAAGCACCTCGCCGTGTGGCTACCCAAATTCTGCGACAATGTCTTGAATCAGGCGGGGCTGCCTTTCTACGGTGAGATGGCGAAATTGACCAAGGCTTTCGTCGAATCCGAGCTGGAGTCCGCAACTCCTCTCTCGTGATCGAGGGGCTCCGGTGCGCGTCCCGGCTGGTCGAGATCCTCGATACACTTCGAGCGGCACATCGATACCCTTTGTCGTGCAGTCGAGCTGGCGTAAGATCCCGGCTGATCAATGCCCGTCAGAGGAACCATGACCGGATCCCTGCTGCGCCGTGCGGCGCTCGCCCTCCAGATTCTGGCTCTTGGCACGTCCGTAGCCTATGCCGATTGCAGCGATCAGCCGAACCCGATGGTCGATTGGACCAAGTGCCAAAAGCAGCGCAAGGTCCTAAGCGGACAGAACCTGCGCAACGGCCGCTTTGAAAAGACGGATTTCAGCTTCAGCGACCTGTCAAAGGCGCAGCTGACCGAGGCCGTTCTGGTCCGCGCAAACCTGACGGGTTCAACCTTTTCGGGAGCGGACCTGAGGCGCGCGGATCTGACGAAGGTGTTGGGTTCCCGCGCCAATTTCGAGGGTGCCAACCTGACCCAAGCGACTTTGGCGAAGGCGGAACTCAACCGGGCCGTATTTTCCCGAGCCAATCTGTTCGACGCCGATCTGTCGAAGGCCGAACTGGGCCGCGCGCACCTGACCGTAGCCAAGCTGGACGGAACAGACCTGAGCTATGCCTACCTCGCTCGGGCCGATTTGGGCGGCGCCAGTCTCGCCGGGACGGACTTGACCGGGGCCTACATGTATTTGACCCGCCTCGAAGGTATCGACCTCTCGCAAGCAATCGGCCTCACCCAGCAGCAGCTCGACCTCGCCTGCGGCGACGAGGGCACCAAGCTGCCGGCCGGCCTCGAACGCCCTGGATCCTGGCCCTGCAGTGCAGAGGACGGCTGACCCGCCTTCGCCGGACCCGGCCAGGAGACGCCCGTGCCGAAACTCCGACCGACAAGGAAACGACTCCCGTGAACGCAGACCAGACCTGCGGCGAGGCGCTTGTACGGCTTCTCGAGGACTACGGCGTCGATACCGTGTTCGGCGTTCCGGGGGTCCATACCCTCGCGCTCTACCGCGGGCTCGCCGGCAGCGGCATCCGCCACGTCCTGCCGCGTCACGAACAGGGCGCCGGCTTCATGGCCGACGGCTACGCGCGGCTGTCCGGCCGGCCGGGAATCTGCTTCGTAATCACCGGACCCGGTGTGACCAACGCCGCGACGCCCCTAGGCCAGGCCTATTCGGACTCGGTGCCGGTCCTGCTGATCTCCAGCGTCAACGCGACCCGGACGCTGGGCAAGGGCTGGGGTGAACTGCACGAGATCCGCGACCAGCGCGCGGTCACCGGCCCGCTCACGGCCTTCAGCGCCACGGCGCTGACGCCCGCCGACCTGCCGGACCTGCTCGCGCGGGCCTTCGCGGTCTTTCACAGCGCCAGGCCGCGGCCGGTGCACATCGAGATTCCCACCGACGGGCTCGCCGCGCCTGCGGCCGGCGAGTGGAAACCGCGCCGCCCGCCGCCGCGCCCAACCCCGGCGGCGGACCGGATCGCCGAGGCCGCGACACTCCTCACTGCGGCCGAGCGCCCGTTGATCCTGGTGGGCGGCGGCGCCCTGGGGGCCGGGAGCGCCGTCGCGGCGATCGCCGAGACGCTGGGCGCCCCGGTGGTCGCGAGCTTCGCGGCCAAGGGCCTGGTGCCGGAGTCGCATCCGCTGTCGCTGGGCAGCACCTTGTGGCTCGAGGCGACCAAGGCCTGCCTGGCCGAGGCCGACGTGGTCCTGGCGCTGGGCACCGAGCTGGCGGCCACCGACAGCCTGGCCAAGTCCCTGGCTATTCCCGGCAGGCTGATCCGCGTCGACATCGATCCCACCAAGCTGGTCGATCGTCATCCGGCCGAGATCGCGATCCAGGGCGATGCGGAGGCCACCGCCGAGGGCATCGCGGGCGGTCTTCCAAGCC
>CAMYMY010000253.1:5710-6323 GCA_947259625.1 uncultured Kiloniellales bacterium
AGGAGTGCGTCGCCCAGGCGCGCAGGGCGAACCTGGATGCCGCCACGCCTCTGCAACTGGTCCACCTGAAGGTGCTCGAGACGCTGCGCTCGGCCTTGCCGGACGATGCCGTCGTCACGGCGGACATGACGCAGCTCGCCTATACCGGCAATTGCTTCTTCCCCGTCGAGCAGCCGCGCGGTTGGATCTACCCGGCGGGCTACGGGACGCTCGGATTCGCGCTCCCCGTCGCCATCGGCGCCAAGCTCGCGGCGCCCGAACGTCCCGCCGTGGCCCTGGCGGGCGACGCGGGCTTGCTCTACACCGTCCAAGAGCTGGCCACGGCTGTCGAGCTCGAACTGCCGGTCGTCGTGCTATTGTGGAACAACGAGGCGCTCGGCCAGATCCGCGACGACATGGTGGCCAAGGGCATCCCCGAGATCGGCGTCATCCAGAGGAACCCGGATTTCCTCATGCTCGCACGTGCCTTCGGCTGCCACGCGGCGCGCCCGGAGACCTTGGAAGCCCTGGAACCGGAGCTGGCGGCGGCGCTCGACCGCGACGGCCCGACCGTAATCGAGGTTCGACACGACCTGGTAGGCCTGCGCTAGCTTTTCGCCGCCGAGCGGCGCTA
>CAMYMY010000254.1 GCA_947259625.1 uncultured Kiloniellales bacterium
CTGCGTGCCTGGCAAGATGGTGGCGTTGTGGAACAACTTCCACGCGCTCGCCCGCAAGCTGGAGCTTTCACCGCCGGAGGAGCCGCTCTATTTCCTCAAGGCGACCACCTCGTTCCTGGCGGCCGGCCAGACGATCCGGCGGCCGGCGTCCTACGACGGCAATGTGATCTACGAGGGCGAGCTCGGCGTCGTCATCGGCCGGACCTGCCGGGCCGTCCCCGAGGCTTCGGCCGCCCAACACATCTTCGGCTACACCTGCGTCAACGACGTGACCGCCGTCGACCTGCTCAACAAGGACCCGACCTTCGCCCAGTGGACCCGGGCCAAGAGCTTCGACACCTTCGGCGCCTTCGGGCCGGTGATCGCCACGGGCCTCGACCCGGCGGCCCTGACCGTCCGCACGGTCCTCAACGGCGACGAGCGGCAGAACTACCCGGTCAGCGACATGATTTTTCCGCCGGCCCGACTGGTCAGCCGGATCTCGCAGGACCTGACGCTCGAGCCCGGCGACGTCATCGCCTGCGGCACCTCGCTCGGCGTCGGCTCGATGAAGGCGCCCCGAAATACCGTCGAGGTCACCATCGAGGGCATCGGAACCCTTAGCAACGTGTTCGAACAGTAGAACCCGGAACCGGGAAACAGGGAGAGGAACATGAAGATCTGCATCGTCGGGGCCGGCGCGATCGGCGGCCTGATGGGCGCCAAGTTCGCGCTGGCGGGCGAGGAGGTCACGCTGGTCGACCAGGGCGCGCATCTGGCCGCGATCCGCAAGAACGGCCTCAAGCTGATCTGGCAGGACGGCAGCGAGGCGGTGGCGCGCGACGTCGCCGCGACCGACACGCTGGCCGAGGCCGGCCCGCAGGACCTGGTGATCCTGGCCCTGAAGGCCCACTACCTGGAGCAGGTGGCGCGCCAGATCCCGGCCCTGATGGGACCCGAGACCGTCATCGTGACGGTGCAGAACGGCATTCCCTGGTGGTACTTCCACAAGCACGGCGGCCCCCACGACGGCCACCGGCTGGAGAGCCTGGACCCGACCGGCGTGCTGTCCAAGAACATCGACGGCGACCGCATCATCGGCTGCGTCGTCTACCCGGCGGCCGACGTGCCCGAGCCCGGGGTGATCCACCACGTCGAGGGCGACCGCTTCCCGATCGGCGAGCTCGACGGGCGCGAGACCGCGCGCGTGCAAAGCCTCCACGACCGGCTGGTCGGGGCCGGCTTCCGCTCGCGCATCCTGGACGACATCCGCTCGGAGATCTGGCTCAAGGCCTGGGGCAACCTGTCGTTCAACCCGATCAGCGCCCTGACCCACGCCACCCTGGCCGAGATCTGCCAGTTCCGCGACACCCGCGACCTGGCCGCCGCCATGATGGCCGAGGCCCAGGCGATCGCCGAGACGCTCGGCATCACCTTCCGCCACACCATCGAGAAGCGCATCCAAGGCGCCGAGAGCGTCGGCGCCCACAAGACCTCGATGCTGCAGGACGTCGAGCTCGGCCGCTCGCTCGAGGTCGAGGCGCTGATGGGCGCGGTGCTCGAGCTGGGCGGTTTGACCGGGATCCCCGCGCCCTCGATCAAGGCGGTCTACGCCTGCGTCAAGCTCCTGAACAAGATCATGCTCCTGCAGGGCGCGGGGGTGCGCGTCGCGGCGGCGTGAACCGGCCCTCCAAGGGCATACGGCGCCATGGGTGGCCGCGCGCGCGCCGGGTCCGCCAATATTGAGACTGCTCTGACCCAGCGTGGATATTCTACACAAATGGCCTGTGAATGATAATCATTCCTAAGTGATATTTCAGCAAGATTTCATGACTCTTGTCGAATGGAGGCTTGCCAAGGGCAGGTTGGGTTATCGGCCGGTGCTTTTGCCGTCGGCGGAAGCACGTCACAGAGCCGAGAGCAACCTGTCTCCATCGGTAACGCACAGAAGGCGGCATCGCGGCCACCGGCTACCGTACGAAGGGATGCGGTGATCCCGCCTTGAACAGTATTGGGAGATGTATGAGATGTTGTCGGAATTTTTCCTAATGGAGCAGCACAGCGACGCAGCTGTCATAGGCCAGTCATACGACGTTTGGCTTGTTTTCTTGTCTTATGCGGTGGTTGTCTTCGCATCCTATACCTCGTTTCATCTGGTCGAACGTGTTATCGCCGCATCCAATCCCGCGGCCAGGATGAAGTGGCTGGTGATCGGCGCGGTCGCCATGGGCACCGGCATTTGGACGATGCACTTCGTGGCCATGCTGGCCCTTGAAATGGGCTATGGCCGGACCGCGCGCTATGACCTGCTGATCACAGCCCTGTCGGCCGTGTTCGCCATGGCGGCGAGCGGCTTCGCCTTCAACTTCGTGAGCAGGAAATCCCGGGGCCTCGGGCGTCTCGTTCTCGGCGGCACCGTGCTCGGCGCCGGCATTGGCCTCATGCACTACACCGGCATGGCGGCCATGCGCATGGACACCGCGATCCGCTACGATCCGATTTGGTTCGGCGCCTCGATCGTTGTCGCCGTGCTGCTGTCGTGCCTGGCCCTGAGGCTGATGTCCTACACCGTCGAAGCCAGAGAGAACGAAAAGCCGGATCACCGCATGATGACGGCGCTGGTGATGGGACTTTCCGTCACCCTGATGCACTACACCGGTATGGCCGCCACCAATTTCCTGCTGACGGGCGAGTCGAAGGCCGGTGCGCCCGGAGGCTTGGCCCTGGACGATTCCAAGCTCGCCCTCATCATCGGCGTCGTGGCCTTCGTCGTCCTCGGTCTGTCCTGGCTCGTCGCGAACGTCGAGCAAAAAAGGGCGTTCAATACGCGCGGCCTTCAAGACTCGGGGCAAAGCGCATAGGCGCCAAGCGTCGAGGGGCCTGATCTCCGCTCGGAGACAGGCCCGCGTCGCAATCGAGACCCTACTGGCTCGGGCTCGCAAGGCTACGGTCTTGCGCCGCCCGGGCCTCGGGCCTTGCCGCATACTCGGGGGCCATCTCTCCTAGCCGCGGCAAAGACGCGACCTCGGCAAACTCCTAACGTTCCATGGCGCCGTGGGCATCGAGGTCCAGTTCCAGGTAGTCGGCCCCGGGATGGGGGTTGTGGTAATAGGCCTCGGTCTCGCGGAAGCCCAGGCTCTCGTAAAGCGCACGGGCCTCGTGCATCTGCCCGCCGATGGTGTCCAGCCGCATGGTGCGGTAGCCGGCGGTCTGGGCCGCCGCGACCGCGGTCTCGGTCAGACGGCGGCCGAGGCCGTGGCCGCGGAAGGCCGGCCGGACCCAGAGCCGCTTCAGCTCGCAGACACCCCCGTCCAGCGGGCGCAGGCCCACGACACCGGCCAAAACCCCACCCACCCTGGCGAGCCAGAGCCCGCCACGCGGCGCCGCGTATTTGCCCGGAAGCGTCGCCAGCTCCTGCTCGAAGCCTTGGAAGCAGAGGTCGAAGTCAAGCCATCCCGCGTACTCGAGAAACAGTTCGCGCACCGCGGCCATCTCCGCCGGTCCTTGCGCCGGGTCGATCGAGATCGCCTGCGCCGCCGGCCCGGTCATCGGTAGGGCGTGCCCTTCTTGTCGGCGAAGACCTGGCCGTTCCGCCGGCTCGGCAGGAAAAGGTCGATGTCGGGGTAGTGCACCTCGTCGTCGAGCGAGCGGTCGCCGATCTCGAGGTAAGCGGCCGGCCGGTCGCTCTTGTTGGCCAGGTGGTGGCCATCGGCCACGCTGGCGGGGAATCCGGCCGCCATGCCGGCTGCGAGCACCTGCTCGCCCTGCTCCGTGACCAAAGTGATCTCGCCCTCGAGGACATAGACGAACTCGTCCTCGTGGCTGTGCCAGTGGCGCTGCGCCGACCAGGCGCCCGGCTCGAGGCGCACGTGGTTGACGCCGTAGTTCGTGAGGCCAAGGGCCTCGCCCAGGGAGCGCTTGCTGCGCCCCTCGACCGGTCCCTTGAACGGCTCTGGATAGGAAGACCCCTGGCGGGACGCCACGGACAGCGGATCGAGTGCCGGCGGTTGGACGTCACGGGCCATCGTTCCCTCCTTCTTCTGCGGTGTCCCCTTTATACGCGGATGCGCCCCTCCAGATAAGGCGCGACACGGCCGGAGATAAGCACCCGCTCGCCGCGGTCCTCGACCACCAGCTCGCCGCCACGTGCCGAGACCTGGCGTGCGCTCAAGCGCGCCTTGTCGAGGCGCCTGGCCCAGTAGGGCGTCAGCACGCAGTGCGCCGAGCCGGTCACCGGGTCCTCGGGAATGCCAGCATGGGGCGCGAAGTAGCGGGATACGAAGTCGTGCTCCCGGCCCGGCGCCGTGACGATCAGGCCGTCGCCCGGCAGGGCCGTCACCTTGGCCAGGTCGGGGCGAGCCGCCAGCACCGACGCCTCATCGGCCAGCACCGCCATGGTCATGCCGGCGCGCCACAGCTCTTCCGGCGTCGCGCCCAGGGCGGCCTCGACCGCCGAATGGTCGTCGAGCCGTTCAGGCGGCAGCGAGGGAAAGTCCAGGGTGAGCAGGTCGCCGTCGCGGGTCACCGTGAGCGGCCCGCTTTTCGAATGGAACACCATGTCGTTCCGGCCCGGCTCCAGATGGGTCGCGACGACATAAGCGCTGCCCAAGGTCGCGTGGCCGCAGAGGTCGACCTCGACGGCCGGGGTAAACCAGCGCAGCTCGTAGTCGCCGCCGCGCTTCACGATGAAGGCCGTCTCGGGCAGGTTGTTCTCGGCGGCGATCGCCTGCATGACCTCGCCGGGCAGCCAGGCGTCCAGCGGACAGACCGCGGCCGGGTTGCCGGCGAAGACCTCGGACGCGAAGGCGTCCACCTGATAGATCGGCAGGTGCTGGGGCATGGGAGTCCTCCTCATGTTAGGTTTTGACCGGGCGCGCGCCGCCCTGGGCAAGCGCCACGCCGCCAATGATCACGGCTCCCGCCAGCAGCAGCGGCCAGGTCAGGGCCTCGCCCAGGACGAGCGCGGCCAGAACCAGGCCGACCACCGGCTGGGCGAATTGGATCGCCCCTATGCGGCCCATGTCGCCCTGGCCGAGCGCCCAGTACCAGGCGGCATAGGCCAGGATCGACGAGACGCCCGCCAAATAGAGCAGGCTGAGCCACACGCCGCCATCGGCCTGAAGCAAGTCCTCCGCCTCCAGGACCAAGGGCAGCACAGGGAGCAGGACCAGGCCGCCTAGGGCGAGGCCCCAGAAGGTCACCGCCCAGGTACCCGCGCCGCGCGCCGCCCTGGCCCCGGCGACGTAGCCGGTCGAGGCGGCGAGCGCCGAGGCAATTACCAGCAGGTCCCCGGTCAGGCTCGCGCCGGGGCCCACCAGGCCGAAGCGCCCGGCTACCAGCCACACCGTGCCCGCCGCAGCCAGGCCGGCGCCGAGCCACCAGCGCCCGGCCGGCCAGCGGCGCTCCAACGCGGCGGCAGTCAGCCCGGTGAAGATCGGCAAAAGGGCCAGGATCAGCGCGCCGTGGACCGCGCTGGTCAAACCTAGGCCCAGACTGAACAGCACCGGGAAGAGGACGTATCCGCCCAGGGCAGAGACCGCCAGCAGCGCCCGGCCAGCCGGCGCACTGGGCGGGGCGAGGCGTGCAGATGCCAGCAGGGGCACGGCGAGCAGGCCGGCCAGCAGGGTGCGCAGCAGGCCGACGGCGAGCGGATCGAGCCCCGCCACCGCCAGCTTGGTGGCGATCGGCGTCGCGACCACCGGTGCCGCGGCCGCTGTCCGGATCGATCCGCCCGGCACGCGCCTAGGCTCGCCAGAACGGCTTCGCGGCCTCGGCGGCGGCCACGCCGCGGCTGAGACCCATGTCCTCGAGCAGGCGGTCGTCGAGCGTGGCCAGGGTATGGCGCTGTGCCGCCCGCTCCTGCCAGAGCAGCAGGATCTCGAGGGCGCGCCACGCCAAGCGCTGCGGGGTCCAGCGACGGCCGAGGGCCGTCAGTCCGCCCTGCAAAATGGGCTGCCGAGGGATTGTATGCATCGAACCCTCCTAATTGTACCAATACAATATATTGATATCCTGAGTAATGATGATAATTCTTGCTAATTGTCACCGTCAACTATTACATTGTCACCATGACAACTTGGCACCCCTCTCTCGAAGGACACGGCGGCCCGCGTTACATCGCCATCGCCGAGGCCCTGGCCGAAGACATTGGCGCG
>CAMYMY010000255.1 GCA_947259625.1 uncultured Kiloniellales bacterium
GCGAGGACGAAAACCGGGACATCACGAACTGGTAGCCCGCCAGCAGAGGCCGGACCCGACAACAGCCATGAACACGCCCCGCGAACCCAACGGCTTCACGTTGGTCGAGCTGCTGGTCGTGCTGCTCATCCTGGGATTGCTCCTGGCCCTGGCGCCCATGGCTCTTCACCGCGCCATGCCGGGCCTGGAGCTCAGAACGACGACGCGCGAGGTCGCAGGCGCGCTGCGCAGCACACGTAGCGCGGCGATCCGCGACAACCGGGACGCGGCATTCACGCTCGACGTGGAGGAAGGTTGGTATCGCCGGGACAGCCAGGCCGATGCACGGGAAATCCATCCCGACATCGACCTCAAGCTGCTGACCGCGACCACGGAGGTCGACAGCGAGGGCGTCGGGCGGATCCGATTCTTCCCGGACGGCACTTCGACGGGGGGCCAGATCACGCTGGCGCGCGACGGGAACACCTACTACATCCTCGTGGACTGGCTGAGCGGACGCGTGGAGATCACCGACAAGGTGGCTGAGAATGAATGATCGGGGCCCAGGGTGGCATTGGCGGTGGACGCGCACTAGACTCGCGACCTGGTACGAGAGTGGCGCCCCTAACGGAGATATCCTGCAAGGCCGGATTATGCCAATGACCTTTGGTATAAGTGAACGAGCATGATGGACCTGCCCAAGTGGGTCAGCCGTACCGCTGCTTTGTCGCTCTTGGTCTTCGTGATCGGCGCCCTGTACCTGCTGATCGTCTCGCCTGTGATAGAGGCCTATCGGAGCACCGATGAGGCGTCCCGGGAGGCGCTCGAACAGCTGGCCCGCTACGAGCACATCTCCAAGACCAATCCGAACCGCAAGGCCGAGCTGGAAAAGCTCTCCAAGCAGCAATCGCGGAGCGGCGTCTACCTGGCCGGCGACACCGACGCGCTGGCGGCGGCCGGGTTGCAGGAGGACGTCAGTGCCAAAATCAAGAAGAACGGCGGCAAGGTGCGCAGCATGCAAATTCTGCCGGTCAAGGCCGACGGGGATTTCAAACGGGTGAGCGTGCGCGTTCAGCTGACCGCGACGCTCGGTTCCTTCGCCCGGATCCTATATGCCCTGGAATCCGGGAAGCCCTACGTGTTCATCGATAACCTCGACGTGAAGAACCGCCGGGCGCGCAAGTCCAAGAAGGGAACCGAAGAGGATCCGGAGCTGGTCATCCGCTTCGATCTCTACGGCTATCTGCGGCCCGAGCTCGGTTGAAAGCGGACCCTAACCCAATCCGATCGGGCCGTAGAGCCAGACCAGCCAGAGGCCGACGGCGAGATACGGGCCGAAAGGCAGTTCCTGCCGGATCTCCAGGCGGCCCGCCAGGAAACCCTTGATCAGGGCGCCCGCAAGGCCGCCGGCGGCGGCCAGCAGAACAATGCCCGGGAGGCCCTGCCACGAGACCCAGGCTCCGGCGGCGGCCAGCAACTTGGCGTCGCCGAGGCCGATGCCCTCGCGCCCCCTAAGGCGCCGGTAGACGAATGCCAGGGCCGCCATCAGAAGGAAGCCGCCGAGCGCCGCGAGGGCGTGCTCCGGCACACTTGCCGGATCGACGATCCAGGCCACCGCCAGGCCGGCCGGAATCAACGGCAGGGTGAGTTCATCGGGCAGCTGGAGATGCCGCGCGTCGATCACGCTGAGCGCGAGCAGGGTCCAGCCGAGCACAGAGCCGGCCCACGCCAGCCAGCTGGGCAGGACCAGGAGGCTCCACAGGGCGACGAGTGTGGCCGCCACCTCGATCGCCGGATAGAACGCGGCGATCGCCTGGCCGCAGTGCCGGCAGCGCCCCCGGTTGATCAGCCATCCGGCGATCGGTACCAGATCGCGCGCGCCCAGCGTCTGTCCGCAGTGGACACAGCACGAGCGGCTCCAGAGGAGCGGCCGGCCAGCCGGCAGGCGCTCGGCGATCACCCCGAGAAAACTGCCGATACAGGGCGCCGCGAGGATCAACAGGAGGGTTTCGGGTCGGAGAATCTCTGCCAAGCGGGGCTCCAGGATTTGTCGGACGGGCGTGTTTCGGGGGGCTTGGTGCGCGCCAGCAGCTCATACCGAAGTCGTTATCTGTGACCGTTGGTATCACGCACCGGAGCCGCTCTCCTCGTCTTCTTCCTTCTCGTCCACGAAGAGTTCACGCTTTGCGCGGCGCCAAGCATAGAACTGGTAGGGCTCGTCGGCGGCTACCCCCAGGCGGACGACCGCCTCCAGCGCGAAAACCGCGCGGCTCGGCATCCGCCCCTCGGCGTGAATCGTGTAGACCGACACACCGGAACGGGCATTGCTGTCGCCCAGCCGCAGGATGCTGGGCGTGTCGGAGATATCCTCCGGCGACACCTCGCCCGGTTGCAGGCCGTCGCTAGCCGCGTCTTCGTCTTCCGCCGTGTTGTCCCTCCCCAAGATAGCCTCCAGGACCAAGGGCGGTGCGATCTGTTGATCCGGCTCGGGCCTGCGCGAGTAGACGGTGAGGGCCGAGGCGACCTGCTCGTAGATCTCGCGGGTCATGCCGTAGACCTGCTGCAGTTCCTCCACCATCTCGAAGGGCCCGTCCTTGGCGTCGTGTTCGAGCTCGGCGGCCTCGTAATCCGGATCCTCGGCGCCGTTCACGTGCCGGAGCTCATCCACGTCGCGAAAGTCTAGGACCGCGTCGGCCAGGGCGTCGCTTTCTTGTAGATTCAGGTCGATCGCGCGGAACAGGCCGCGCAGGATATCGTCCCTACCGGTGTTGAGATCGATCTTGCCGCCTTCATCCCGGATGGCCACGCGGACCTCGCCCGTCGCGAAGCGCCACGCATAGACCGTGCCGTCGACCCGCCAGGGCTCGACGCCGCCCTCCGCCATCAGCCCGACGATCGCCTGATAGACGCCGGCCTCGGCCAGCGCTTCGGCCTTGGCGTTCTCGACCAGGTTGCGGGCCAGGTTGACTTCGATCCGGGTGTTGGTGGCAAAGCTCGCCGCGATCAGGGCCAGCAGGGCCAGGACCCAGAGCACTGTGACCAGGGCGACTCCGCGCCGCCGCTTTCCCGGTTGATTGGTGGCGAACATGGCCTTGAGATGATGTTTCATGGGTCCGGAACAAGGGATCGTGATCCGAAGCGCGCGGCCAAACGGGCCTCAGGACGCGGCGTGACCCGCACCTCCGCGCCGAACCTGATCATGCGCGCTCGGCATCCCGGGATAAACGGAAAACTCGGGGCCTTGAGTATCAGTCCTGCAGGAAGTCACTCAGCACCTCGTGCTCCTCGAGCACCCGCCCGGCTCCGATCGCCCCGCAGGTGAGCGGATCCTCGGCGATCGTGACCTGCAATCCGGTGGCGAGGTGCAAGGTGGTGTCCAGATTACCGAGCAGGGCGCCGCCCCCGGTCAGGACGATGCCTCGGTCGGAGATGTCTGCCGACAGCTCCGGCGCGATCTGCTCCAGGGTCTGCTTGACGCCCTCTATGATCGCGCCGACCGGCTCGGCCAGGCATTCGGCGATCTCGCGCTCGGTGATCTCGAGCGCCCGCGGGACGCCGCGGAACAGGTCGAATCCCTTGACCTCGGCGGTCCTGCCCGCGCCGCTTCTCGGCCTCAGCGCGGAGCCGATCTCTATCTTGATCCGCTCGGCCGTCGTCTCGCCCACCGCGACGTTGTGCGCACGGCGGATATAGGCGCTGATGACCTCGTCCAGGCGGTAGCCGGCGACGCTCAGGGTCCGGGAGGTGACGATGCCGCCGAGCGAGAGGATCGCGATTCCCGTCGTGCCGCCGCCGATATCGACGATCATGGAACCGCTGGGCTCGGTCACCGGAAGACCCGCGCCGATCGCCGCCGCCATGGGTTCCTCGATGAGGTAGACCTTGCTGGCGCCGGCCGCATCGGCGGCGTCCTTGATCGCGCGCCGCTCCACCTTGGTGGCGCCCGACGGCACCGAGACGATCATCCTCGGGTGAACCAGCAGGCGCCGCCGATAGGCCTTGCGGATGAAGTGTTTGAGCATCTCCTCGGCGACCTCGAAATCGCCGATCACGCCGGTGCGCATCGGCCGGATCGCCCGGATGTTGCCGGGCGTGCGGCCGATCATGCGGTTGGCCTCCTCGCCGACCTCCAGGACCTTGCGCGTTCCGCCGCTGTCGAGGATGGCGACGACCGACGGCTCGTTGATCACGATGCCCCGGCCCTTCATATAGACCAGGGTGTTGGCGGTCCCCAGATCGATCGCCATGTCGCCGGCGCGTGTACCAAACAACTTCGGGAACATCGGCTCTCCATTCCGGCCACGCCGCGCGGCATGCCTTGGGGCGCAAGCATAACAGAAGGGACAAGTATGGAACGCCGCAAGGTCGGTCAAGCCGTGGGGCGCACGGGCGATGTTGCCGCCACCCGCCTCCTTTGCCCCGGTTTGACGTGGGAAGACGCGCGCAATACCACCTCGGATCTCGTCAGGGAGCCGACGAGGCCTCTAAGAACACACTTCAATTACTGAAAATTCTGGCGAACGGCGCCTTGCCGGCCAGTCCGAATGCCATGACGAGCGACGAAGTCCCTAACCGATCGAATCGTGGACGGGGCGTATAGGATCTGGCGGTGGCCCAGGCCGCTGGCGGGCAGGAAGGTCACGTGCTCGCCGAGCGCCTGAAAGGCGGCGCCCTGTGCGAAGGGGACCTCCTCGTCGTCGCGGGAATGGATGACCAGGATGGGGCGGTCGATCCCGCCGAGTATGCGGTTGCCGTCGAATTCGCTCAGCCTGCGGCTCCCGATCTTCTTCAGGGTCTTCTCGAAAACGGACTGCGCACGTCTCCCGAGGCCAATTTCCTGTCCAAAGCGCGTCGCAAGGTCGGTGAAAGAATTCGGCGCGGCGATCAGCGCCATGCGCTTGACGTCGAGCGCGGATTTCATCGGCGCTCGGCCCTCGGCGGCCAGTCCGATCACGAACCCGCCGAAGCTGTGTCCCACGGCGGCTTCCACGGGCCCGACCTCGGCGGCGACCGCCTGCAAGGCGGCGGCGCAGATGAGCCCGTTGGTCTGGCGGCCGTCGGAGCGGCCGTGTGCCGGCAGATCGAAGCAGACGACGTCGAAGCCCTCGGCCGTCAACGGATTGATGAACCCGGCCATGAGGGCGGCACGGCCCATCCAGCCATGGACGAGGATCACCGTGCCGCGCGTCGGCCCGCCTACCGAGCCGCGAAATCGATAGGCCTGGAGGGTTCCGCCGGGGTGGCGGACCCGAAACGCCTCGCCCTTGTCGAGATGCTTCTGTGCCCGCGCCATGAGCGCTTTCTGCTGCCGGGTGAGCGCGTTGGGCTTGAAAGGTGTCAAGAACAACCAGGCGGCCCCGCGCCCGGCCATGGCCGGCGCGACCGCGCTCGCGGCGCCGACGGCGGCTTTGGTCATTCGCGATTCCAGGCTTCCCATCGCCACGGATCCCCATTATTGTTGTTCATGACTGAACAACATAGTTCAAAGCTGAACAAATTTCAAGGCCTGCCCTGGAACGTCCCGGGCTTCGACGTCTGGCTGACCATAGCGCGGACCTATCAGCTCTGCGAACGGGCGATCACGCAGAGGGTGGCGCCGCTCGGCATATCGCTTGCCCAACACGCCGTGCTGGCCAACGTGGTGCATTCCCCGGGCCTGACCCAACAGGAGATCGCCGACCGTCTACTGGTC
>CAMYMY010000256.1 GCA_947259625.1 uncultured Kiloniellales bacterium
TCCACGGGCCGGCAGGAGATCCATGCGATTCAGCCGACGGCCGTCGAGCAGGGTCGGATCGCCGCGCTCAACATGGCGGGCCGGGAGACCGGGTACCGCGGCAGCCTGTCGATGAACGTGCTCAACACGCTCGGCCTAGTCTCCAGCTCTTTCGGGTTGTGGATGGGGGTCGACGGCGGCGACCAGGTCGAGGCGGTCGACAGCGAGCGGTTCCAATACCTCAGGCTGGCCTTCGAGGACGATGTCGTGGTCGGCGCGCTCGCCCTGGGTCTGACCCAGCACGTCGGCGTCATCCGCGGTCTGGTGCAGAGCCGGGTGCGGCTGGGCCGGTGGAAGGACCAACTGATGCGCGATCCCCACCAGGTCATGGAGGCCTACCTGGCCTGCACCCAGGACACCGCCGTCGGCGCCGGGTGAGGGGAGCCGGGAGCATGAAGGTCACGGTGAAGACTGCCGGAAACTTGGGCAAATACCTGCCGCCGGGCAGCGCCGGAAACGTTGCGGCCCTGGACGTCTCCGACGGAGCTACTCCGGCCGATATTGTCAGGCGGCTCGGCATGCCCGAGGACGGCAGCTACCTCGTCGTGCTCAACGGCACGGCGGTCCCGACGGCGGAGCGCGCGACCCGCAGGCTTTCGGACGACGACAGCCTGGCGATCATGCCGCCGCTTAAGGGCGGCTGATCTCGCCAAAGCCGGCCGTTTCCAACAGAACTCCAAAGTCGTCGATATCAGTTCGAACTATTGGCCAGGGCCCGGCGAACGGCTCTCGCAAGGTCGGACATGCGAAACGGCTTCTGCAGCAGCTGGACGCCATCGTCGAGCCGGCCATGATGGACGATGGAGTTCTCCGTGTATCCCGACATGAACAGGATCGCCGTGCCCGGAAGGCGTCGCTGGACTTCCTCCGCCAAGGCCCGCCCGTTCATCCCGTTGGGAAGCACCACATCGGTCAGAAGAAGGTTGGCGCGCGGCAGCTCGTCGAGCAGGGCCAAGGCGGCCTTGCCATTGCCGGCCTCGTGAATATCGTATCCGAGGTCGCGGAGCAGGGACACGACCAGGGTCCGAACCTCGACATCGTCCTCCACGACAAGCACCGTTTCGCCGCGCGCCAGGGGTAGGTCGCCCTGGGTTTCCGGCCTGCTTGTCGCCTGTTCGGGGTTCTTGATTCGGGGCAGGTAGAGCTTGACGGAGGTGCCCTCGCCGACCTCGCTGTAGATCGAAAGATGACCGCCCGACTGCTTAACGAACCCGAACACCATGCTGAGGCCGAGTCCGCTGCCCCTGCCGACGTCCTTGGTGGTGAAAAAGGGATCGAGCACGCGCTCGCGAACCTCGGGGGTCATGCCGGTCCCCGTATCAGTCACGGCAAGCAGGACGTATTGGCCCGGCGTCACGTCCTCCTGGGCCGCCGCATAGTCGTCGTCGAGCCGTGCGTTGGACGTTTCGATCGTGAGCTTGCCGCCCTCCGGCATGGCGTCCCTGGCGTTGATGGCAAGGTTCAGCAGGGCGTTCTCCAATTGGGCCGGGTCGGCGCTGCTGGTCCACAAGCCGCTGTCGCTCACCACTTCGATCTCGATCGTTTCCCCCAGCGTGCGCCGCATCATCTCGGTCATTCCCGACACGAGACGGTTGGCGTTGATCATTTCCGGTCGCAGCGCTTGCTTCCGGGAAAAGGCGAGCAGCCTTTGAGTCAGCGCCGCACCGCGTTCGGCCGCGCCCAGCGCTTTCTCGACCAAAGGGCGAGGCCCGTCGTCCCGGGTCAGCTGCTCCGCGACGAGTTCCAGATTGCCCACAACGACGGCCAGGAGATTGTTGAAGTCGTGGGCGACGCCGCCGGTAAGCTGGCCGATGGCCTCCATCTTTTGCGCATGGCGGAGCTGCGCTTCGGTCGCCTTGCGCTCGGTCACGTCCTCGATCGCGATGAAGACGCGCGACCAATCGTGACGGTATTTCGGGGGAATGGTGACTCGCTGGCGGGTGATCATCTCGGTGTCGTCTATCCTGGTGTCGCGTGCTTCGACATCGCAGCTCGTCTTCCCCGCGGCAAAGGCAGCCAGCATGTCGACGAAGCACTCCAGCTGTTCGGGTGCGACCAGCGCGGCCTTGGTCGATTCGCTGAGCGCTTCCTTGCTCGGCGCGCCATAGATATCGAGAATCTCGCGGCTGATATCGACGGTCGTCGGCAGATCATAGGCCTTTGCCAGCTGATCCGGGTGGCGGGCAAAGTAGTCATGCCAGTCCACGACCCCCTGCGCGGCGAGCTCGTCGATCTTCCCTTTGATCGGCGACCAATCCTCTTCCCATACCGCGACGGGGGAATCCTCGAAGATCTCCCGGTAGCGTCCCTCGCTGGCCTGCAAGGTCTCCTCGGCCAGCTTGCGCTCGGTGATGTCCTGGATGACAGCGACAAAGACCGGCGGCGTCTCGGTTCGGGACAGCTGTAGGTGAACCTCCACGTCATAGGTCGACCCGTCCTTGCGCCGGTGTAGCGTGCTGAACGCGATTCGGTCGCGCAGGCCCTCGCGTAGAGGTCCGATGAGTTCGGAAAACGTTCCTCTGGTGAATTCCGGTTTGAGATCGAGCGGAGTCAGCCGGCGGAGTTCCTCCAGGGCGTATCCGAGATTCTCCCGGGCGCCCCGATTCACCTCCAGGAAATGAAGCGTCTCGCTATCGAAAACATAGATCTCGTTGATCGAATCCTCGACGATGCGCCCGAGCCGCGTGCTGAGTTCCTCGACCTTCGTCCACTCGGTGACATCCTGTAGGGCGCCGAAGTTGCCGACGACGTTCCCGGCCGCGTCGTACATCGGCTCGCCGATCTCGAGAACCGTGCGCAGCTCGCCGTTCGGCCGGACGATCCGATAGCCAATTTCGTACGACTGGCTGTAAAGGTCGGGCGGGCCGTAGAACGCGGCAAGCCGTTCGCGGTCGTCCGGATGAACGAAAGCGAGAAACTCCGCGTCCGAAACCTCGAGCTTCGCCACCGGGCAGCCCATGATCTCGGCCATCTCGGCGGACGGCACCAGCTTCTTCTGGTCGAGGCGCCACTCCCAATGGGCGAGCTTCACCAGGCGCTGCGCCTGAGCGAGCCGAGCCTGGCTCTCGCGCAGTGCGACCTCCGTCCGCCGGCCGGCTGCAAGGAAGGTCCCCAGGAGCGCCATGCCGGCGAACGCGAGGGCCGAGACCGAAAGCGCGAAGAATTCGGCCGTCATATCGGGCGGGTGGGTCATGTCCTCGAAGAGGAAGCGGTAGAAGCCGATCGAACGTTTTCCGGCCATGAGGACCATGGCGGCGGCAATGGCGACCCAGGCAGCCCGCCAGCCGGTGATCTTGATCAAGCGAAACGCCAAAGCCGCCGCGGCGAGCTGAAGACTCAAGGATGTCGCGAGAACGAAACCGGCCATATCTTGCCTGATGTCAGGGGCTTCCGAAGCGGGCTGGGGGCGGGCACTATGATATTCGAACTATCCGTTCAATCCAGTAACGACAATAACTTATTCCTAGGCCGTTGGTATGAGAATTTCTCAGGAGCGGCTGCCGGGTCTGCGAATTTCCTGCGACCCCATAGCCGCGCCTGGTTCATTTGCCGTCCCTGGGTCGCAGGGTTAATGCAGTCTTTGGTCCAAAAGACGCGGGTCGAAAACCCGTGGCATCAGACCGGCCTGGAACCAGGTCACGAAGCTGTAGATGCTGTAAACGGGCAGGCCGAGCGTCTGCCGCAAATCCGCGGCATAGGGCACCATGTTGGTGCACTCGAGGACGATGGCGCCCGTTTCCGGAAATTCCTTGATGAGTTGATGTCCGGCGTCGATCAAATCGGCGCGCGCCAAGTCAACGTCCATTGTCGGCTCGTCGTCCAAAATGGCGCGGCTGAATTCCCGGCCTTCGTCCGTTCCCGCAATTGGGGTATCCATCGGTGCGCCGGACGCCTTCAGGTGTTCGGGCGTCAAGTCGGCTCTTGAAATGGTCAGCACCCCGACCCGCCGGCCCCGCGGCAAAAGGCCTTGCAGCATGGGCACCTGCATAAGCGAGGAGGAGGCGACGGGGACACCGGCGGCATCCGCCAGTTGGTTCTGAAACAGGGCCAGGAAGCCGCAGTTCGTGGTGATCCCGTCGGCGCCGTCGGCAACGAGTTCGCGGGCCGCGTCGATGAAGCGTTCGGCCAATCCCTCGGCGGCGCGGCGCACCACGTGATCGGGGGACGCCCCCCGGACCACCTTGTAGAGAACCGGGAACGGCCAGGTTCCCGCATTGCCGGCGTCGCCCGGAATGCGGGGAAAACGGGTTTCCAGCATCAAGATGCCGACGGTGGCGCCGTAAACGGTCTTGCCTCCGGCAACGGCGGACTCTCGCTTCATCTCGCCCCCTTTCGTCGATTGGCCAGACAGATGCGGGAATAACTTCCCTTGATGGCGGCGATAGTCTGATTTGGCCGCCTAGCGATATGTGCATTCATGTGATGCGCCGCCAAATCGATGTCCCGCGCCATGAGCGTCGTCAAGGAAACCCTAGCATTGTATGCAATACTGTATTCAATAAGCGAGTTGACAAGGCAAGGTGACATTGATGACGCAACCGCGAGGCAATGCATTGAATGGCGCCGAGGCCATGGTGCGTCTGCTCCAAGCCCATGGCGTGAAGCATATCTTCGGCTTATGCGGGGATACCTCCCTGCCATTCTATGATGCCCTTTTCCGTCTCGATCACGGCATGCGGCACATCCTGACCCGCGACGAACGTTGCGCGGCCTATATGGCGGATGCCTATGCGCGCGTCACCGGGCGCGTCGGTGTCTGCGAAGGGCCGAGCGGGGGCGGTGCCACCCATATCCTTCCGGGCGTCGTCGAAGCGAACGAATCGTCGGTCGCGCTGCTGTCGATCACATCGGACGTAGCGGTCACGTCGTGGGGGCGCTACCCGCTGACGGAGCTCGACCAAGCGGCCCTGTTTCGTCCTCTGACCAAGTGGAACGGCGTCATAGACGATGCGGGTAGACTGCCCAACATGGTGCGGGCGGCCTTTCGGGCGATGACCACGGGGCGCCCCGGGGCGGCGCATCTGGGACTGCCGATCGATGTCCAGAAGGCGCCCGTCGACGATGGCGATATCTGGGCCCAGCCCGGTTTCGAGACATTTCCGGCTTGGCCGAGCGCGCCCGACCCCAAGGCGATCGAGGCGGCCGCGAACGCAATTGCCGCAGCCAAAAGGCCGGTCATCGTGTGCGGCGGCGGCGTTGTTCTGGCCGGCGCGGAGGCGGCCCTGCAGGCGGTGGCGGAACGATTGAACATCGTCGTCGCCACCACGGTCAGCGGTCAGGGCAGCTTGGCCGACACGCATGCCAATAATCTTGGCGTCGTCGGATCCAACGGCGGCGTTCCGGCCACCCGCGCAGTTATAGACGAGGCGGACCTTGTCGTCTTCGTCGGGTGCAGGGCCGGTTCGGTCACCAGCGAACGATGGCGCTCGCCTGCAAGGGGAGTGAAGATCGTTCATGTCGACAGCGACCCCATGGCCATATCGGCCAACTACCGGACCGACGTGGCTGTCGTATCGGACGTTCGCCTGGCCTTCGAGGCCTTGAACCTGGCCTTGGAGGAGATGGGCGTGGACAAGGTCGATTTCGGTGGCGCGGAGAAGGTCGCGGCGGCGGTGAAGGCCA
>CAMYMY010000257.1 GCA_947259625.1 uncultured Kiloniellales bacterium
TCTTGCCGTAGGCGACGGCGCCGGGGTGTTCCATCATGCGCCGGCAGCCGAGCGTCGGCATGACCTTGTCGTAGAAGGCCACCGCCCGCCCGAAGTCGTTCGTGCCGAGCGAGACGTGTGAAAGGATGCTTGGAATATCGTTGCTCATAGCCCGTCCCTTTCGTCGATGTCATCCCTGCGCCACGCGTTCCTATACACCAGCTGGCGCAGCAGGTCCTGTTCGGTCATGGCATTTCCGCGCGAAATGTGCGGTCCAGGGCGGTTTGCCCGGGCCGCCCGGACATGCTACGCGTTTTCGAAGGCCCTGTCCGGCGAGCGGCAGCCTGCCGCCCGGACGCGGCCCCCCGAGGAGGAGGAGGAGTCCGGCATGGCCGTTTCGGCCGAGCGCAAGCGATACGCCGCGATCATGGGCATGATCGGCTCCGGCCACGCGCTCAGCCATTTCTACCTGCTCGCCCTGCCGCCGCTGTTTCCGCTGCTGAAGGCGGAGTTCGGCGTCGGCTACGCGGCGCTCGGCCTGCTGGTCACGCTGTTCAACGTCGCAACCGGCCTGGTCCAGGTGCCGGCCGGCTTCCTGGTCGACAGGATCGGCGCGCGCCGGGTGCTGATGGCGGGCCTGGTGCTGAGCGGCCTGGGCATCGGCCTGATCGGCCTGGCCAGCGAGTACTGGATGGTCCTCGGCCTGGTCGCGATCGCCGGGCTGGGCAACAGCGTCTTCCATCCCGCCGACTACGCGGTGCTCAACGCCTCGATCGGTCCGCGCAGGATCGGCCGCGCCTTCGCCCTGCACACTTTTGCCGGCAACGTCGGCTTCACCCTGGCGCCGGCGACTATGATCCTGCTGTCGTCGCTGTGGGGCTGGCGGGCGGCGCTCGGCCTCGCCGGCCTGGCGGCCATCGCCGTGCTCGGCGTGCTGCTCGTCTACGGCCATCTGCTGAAGGACGATGCGACGGCCTCGCGCGCCGCGGTCGGCGGCGGGGCGGCGGGCACGGCCGGGGCAGGCGGCTTCCGGCCGCTGCTGACGCCGGGCGTTCTGACCATGTTCGCATTCTTCGTCTGCATCGCCATGGTCACGGCCGGCGTGCAAAGCTTCTCGGTGACCGCCCTGGTCGACCTCCAGGGCATCGGCCTGGCCCCGGCCAACACCGTGCTGACCGCCTTCCTGATGGCCAGCGCCGGCGGCGTCCTGCTGGGCGGCCCGCTGGCGGACCGGACCTCGCGCCACGGGCTGGTTGCGGCGGCGGCCATGCTCGGCTCGGCGGTGCTGCTGTTCTTCGTCGGCAGCGCGCAGCTGCCGCTGCTGGCCCTGATCGCCGTTTTCGCCGCCGTGGGGCTGCTGCAGGGCTCGGTGCGGCCGTCCCGCGACATGCTGGTGCGGGCGGTCACGCCCAAAGGCGCCACGGGGCGGGTCTTCGCCTTCGTCAGCACCGGGCTCAACCTCGGCGCCGCGGTGACGCCCGTGCTGTTCGGCCTGCTGATCGACCTCGGCCACGCGCAATGGACCTTCTTCCTGTTGGCCGCGATCCTGTTGCTGGCGATCGCCACGGTGGGTGTTGCGCGGGCGCGCCGCGTCCCAGCCGCGGCGCCCGCCGAGTGATCGTCAGGCCGTGAGCTCCAGCACGTCGAAGCCGGCGTCGCGGTCGATCAGATAGATCAGGCCGTCCTGGTCGACGTCGACGTCGTTGCTCTGCGGGCTCGGCGCGCCCATCACCGGCTCGGGAATGAAGTGGCCGACCTCCTTCGGGCGGAAGGGGTCGGCCACGTCGACGATCCTCAGGCCGCCCGAAAACCAAGTGAGATAGACCAGGGTGCCGTCGAGCTTCTCGCGGAACTGATGGGCGCCGAAGCGCCCGGGCGCGCGGCTCCAGGGGCTGGCCAGCTCGCTCAGGTCGAAGGCCGAGAGCGCCTGGATCTTGTCGAAGTCGGTGACGTCGAAGACCCACATGAAGCCGTGCAGGCGGCCCTGGCCGCGCTCGTGCTCGTGCTCCTCGTCGACGACGATGGCGATGCGCCGGCCGTCGATCGGCTGGGCGAGCGGCAGGACGGTGTGGGTCGGCTCGGGGAAGGGCGGGTGATAGTCGTGGGCGGCCACGGTCTTGGGCCGGGCGATGTCGCTGACGTCGATGACCCGGAAGCCGGCGTGCCAGACCGAGGCCCAGAGCTCGTCGCCGACCCGCAGGGCGTGGTGCAGGCGGTTCTTGTAGCCCTGCCAGCTCGGCGTCTCGCCGCCGGCGTAGCCCTCCATCTCGGTCGAGATGTAGGCGTAGTTCTCGTCCACGTCGAAGCGGTGGACGCCGAAGCCGAAGGTCTTGTGGTCGGCGATCAGCTTCGGCCTGGCCTTGTCGGAGACGTCGTAGATCCGGAAGCCGCCGTCGGCGTAGCCGCGCTCGCGCGCGGCGTCCAAGACGGGCAGGTCGTCGGTCTCCACGCCCAGCTCGGCGGCCAGCTCGGCGTCGCTCGGCGGGCGTCCGAGTCCGCCCGCGAGCCGCGCCCGGAGCTCCGGCAGCTGCGCGCCCTTGCGCAGGAAGTGCCGGTTGTTCTGCTCCACGTTCGTGAACATCAGGTCGCCGACGATGCGGACCTTGTGGGTGTGGGAATAGCCGTCGGCCAGTTCGACCGCCCCGGCCAGTTTGGGCTGCGCCGGGTCGGAGACGTCGATGATCGAAGTGCCGTGCGGCGGTTTCATGTGGCCGACGTAGGCATAAGAGCCCTGGACCACGACCTGGCCGCCGCCGGGGATGTCCAGGTGGCCGACGCGCCTGACGTTCCGCGCCAGCTGGAATTCGCCGTTCTGGGTCATGTCCTTCTCTCCTTCGCAACGGTGTCTCACATGCCCTAGAGGTTCAGGCGCTTGAGGCCGCCGGGGGGATAGCGCTCTCCGGCGGCCGCGCCCGGCGGAAACGCCGCGTCCAGGCGGGCGATCTCCTCGTCGCTCAGCACGAGGTCGACGGCGGCGGCATTCTGCTCCAAGTGGACGCGGTACTTGGCGCCCGGGATCGGCACGATATCGTCGCCCTTGGCGAGCAGCCAGGCAAGCGCGACCTGGGCGGGCGCGCAGCCCTTGGCCGCCGCAAGCTCGCGCAGCGGCGCCAGCAGGGTCTTGTTGCGCGCCAGGTTGTCGGCCTGGAAGCGCGGGTGGTCGCGCCGCCGGTCCTTTTCCTCGAGCCGGTCGAGGCTGTCGATCGCCGCGGTCAGGAACCCGCGGCCCAGGGGCGAATAGGCCAGGTAGCCGACGCCGAGTTCGCGGCAGGCCGGCAGGATCTCCGCCTCCGCGTCGCGGCTCCACAGCGAATATTCGGTCTGCAGTGCGGCGATCGGGTGCACCGCGTGGGCCCGGCGCAGGGTGTCGGGGGCGGCCTCGGAAAGCCCGAGGAAGTGCACCTTGCCCTGCTCGACCAGGCGGGCCATCGCGCCCACGGTCTCTTCGATCGGAGTCTCGGGGTCGACGCGATGCTGGAAATAGAAGTCTATTGTGTCGATGCCCAACCGCTTTAGGCTCGCCTCGCAAGCCTCGACCACGTAGTCGGGCCGGCCGTTGACGCCCTGGCGGCCGTCCGGATGGCGTATGTTGCCGAACTTGGTGAGCACGAGGTACCGGTCGCGCCGGTCGCCGATGGCGCGGCCGACGAGGTCCTCGTTCTTGCCCCGGCCATAGGCGTCGGATGTGTCGAGCAGGTTGATGCCCAGCTCCGCGGCGTGGTGGATCGTGGCGGTCGCCTCCGCGTCGTCGCTGGCCCCGTAGAGGCCGGTCATGGTCATGCAGCCCAGGCCGATGGCCGAGACCTCGAGCGGGCAGCTTCCCAGATGGCGGTGTTTCATGGCGTCCGCGCCTTTCTAGCCATGGGCGGCGCGCTGCCGCCGGCGCTTGTAGTCGAGTGCGAAGGGCGTCAGCACGGTGACGAAGAGGGCGACCCACAGGACGTTGCCCAGGTTGGACGAAAATAGCACCGAGATGTCCCCCTCGGACATCTTGAGCGCGCGCAGGAAATACTGCTCGAGCAGCGGCCCCAGGATGACGCCGATCAGGATCGCGGCGACGTGGTAGCCCGTCTTGCGGGCGATGTAGCCGATCACCCCGAAGACCAGGCCGAGCGCCATGTCGAACATGTACTCGCGCGGCACGAAGGAGCCGACCAGGGTGAACGCGATGATGATTGGCGCCATGTAGGCGGTCGAGACCAGGGTCACCTTGGACATGTAGCGGGACAGCGGCAGAATCGTGAAGCTCATGATCAGGTAGGTCACCGCCATGGCCATGAACACGCCGTAGCCGAGATCCGGCCGGTCGGAGAACAGGTGGGGTCCCATGATTACGCCGTGGTACTGCATCACGACGAGCATGACCGCGGCCGTGGCGCCGCCCGGAATGCCCAGGATCAGGAGCGGGATCAGCGTGCCGGCGGTCACCCCGTTGTTGGCGGCCTCGGGCGCGATCAGTCCTTCCGGGTGGCCCGTGCCGTAGGCCTCCGGGATCTTGGAGTAGGTGCGGGACTGCTGATAGGCGACGAAGGACGCGATGCTGGCGCCGGCGCCCGGGATGACGCCGATCACCAGCCCGATGATGCTGTTCCAGGTGATGTGCCACCAGCGTGCGAGCGCGATGCGGGCGCCCTCCAGGGTGGCCGACCAGCCGGCCGTCTTGAGCAGGTCGCGGCTGTGCCGCGACAGGATCGACTGAGCCTCGATGACCAGGAAGGCCTCGGAGACCGCGAACAGGCCGACCAGCGCCGGGATCAGGGGAACGCCGTCGTAGAGCTCGAGGAAGCCCATGGTGCCGCGCGGCGTGGCATAGACGTGGTCGGCGCCGATCGAGCCGATCATCAGGCCGAAGAAGCCGGCGATCAGGCCCTTCAGGGTGTCGCGCGCGGCGATCGAGGCGATCAGCGAGATGCCGAACAGCATCACCACGATCATCTCGACGCTGTGCATGTAGTAGCCGACCTGCGCCAGCCACGGCATGGTCAGCAGCGCCAGCACCGTGGTCAGCAGGCCGCCGAGGCTGGAGGCGACGAAGGACATGGCGAGCGCCTGCTGGCCGCGCCCGGCCTTGGTCATGGGATAGCCGTCGAGCGGCGTCGCCGCCGCGCCGGCGGTGCCGGGAATGTTGACCAGGATGGCCGGGATGCCCGCGCCCATGCGCGACGAGCAGTAGAGGGCGACCATGAAGATCAGGCCGACCTCGACGTCCATCACCAGGGTCAGCGGCAGCAGGATGATGATGGTGTTGGCGGCGCTGAACCCCGGGATCGCGCCGACCAGGAGGCCCAGGAAGATCGACGGAAAGATCACCCACCAGTAGGAGAGCGTGTGCAGGAACAGCGGGCCGTAGAGGTCGAGCTGGAGCTCCATGCTACGTCCCCGCCTGCATGGCCGCTTGGATGAGCTCTTCGAAGGGCCCTCTGGGAAAGCGGGTCTCGAAAGCGAGGATGAAGATCAGGTAGCCGCCGAGCGAGACGGCGAGCGCGAACAGCGTGATGAAGCCCGCCCTCTGCCCGCGGTTGAGCAGCAGCATGGCCGCCAGCAGGAAGCCGAAGGTCGTGAGCGTGAAGCCGCCCCACTCGATCAGCACCAGATAGGCGACCGTGATCGCCAGCAGGCCGAGGCGCGTCGCCAGCAGGCCGGTTGGCGTGATCAGGGTCTTCATCCCGAGGTCCGCTTGGCCGCGGCCGATCGCGATCGCCGACTTCACGAGGAACAGCAAGGTCAGGGCGATCAGGATGGCACCGATGAAGAACGCGGCCACCTGCGCCGTCCAGGGCGAATCGATGATGGTCGAGAAGTAGTAGAGGGTGAAGACCAGGGCCGCGACGGGAATGACGAAGTCGCCGCCGATGGATTTCTTGCCGCCTGTTTCGTTCATGGGGGCCTGGCCGTGGGATCGTAACCGGATGCCGTGCGCGGAGAGACCGCGCCGCGCTATCGTTCTGGGGTCGCGGCGCCCGGGCCCGGCGGTGTTGCGCCGCCTTGCCCGGACAACCGCGGCCGGCGATCAGGATTTGCCCGTCAGGTAGGGCTTAAAACGCTCGCCGATCTCAAAGATGTCCTTGGCGTAGGCCTTGCACTCCTCGATCCCGCCGTAGTTGATGTACTCCCAGTTCCCCTTCGCCTTGAGGACGACGGGCTTGTACTCCGGGTCGGTGAACACCTGCTTGAAGGTGTCCTGCAGGATCTTGAAGCGGTCCGGATGCTTCTCGATCGCCGCGGTATGGATGGCAAAGGCGCGCGAGGAGAGCATCGGCGGCAGATCCGTGCCGAAATGGTCGTTCATGGTGGGCGCGTTGTCGAGCCGCTCGCCGAGCAGGTTCTTGTCGTTGAAGACGAGCAGTGTGCGCACGGCATCGCCGCGGGCGGCGACCGCGCCCGAGGTCAGCACGCTGAAGTCCATCTCGCCGGTCACCGCGCCGGCGACCGTGTTCTTGCCGCCGGACAGCGGGATCAGGTTGAACTGTGCGCCCGTGTGCTCGCCCAGCGCCAGGATGCCGATCGAGGCCGGGTGCGCCAGCCGGCTGGTGCCGACGTTGAGCTTGCGTTTCTTCCCCGCCGCGACGATGTCGTCGATCGACTGGAACGGGCTCTTGGCACCGACGAAGACGCAGCCCGGATCCGTGTCGACACGGCCAAAATAGACGTAGTCGTTGATGTCGAAAGTCGGCTTCTGGACCACCCAGTTCAGCAGCTCCGGGCCCATGTTGCCGAAGATGAGGTTGTAGCAGTCGGCCTCGCGCTTGCCCATATAGACCTCGTAGCCGACGCGCCCCGACGCGCCCGGATAGAAGCCGGGTTCGAAGTTGGTCTTCAGATACTTCTTCCAGACGCCCGTGAAGGCGCGCAGGTTGCGGTCCGCGCCGCCGCCTTCGCGGGTCGGCACGACGACGTTGACGTTGCGCGACGGAAAGGCCTGGGCGAGGGCGAAGGCCAGCGGGTGTGATGCCAAACCGACAGCGCCGACGGCTGCCGCCGAGCCCTTCAGAAACGCGCGGCGGGTCGGTGTTCCAGGAATTGCCATGCTATTCCTCCCCATGGTACGGCGCTTTGCAAAGAGCGCCCGAATTGTTCGACGGGCACGGGCCCGCCGTAATTTTCGCGGGCATGTTAGCCACGCGGATGATTTAGTGTCAATTGGGCCATTCAGCCACGAGTTCCGGACAGTACGAAAATCGTCAAATATCTCTGCGCGTTTCCTGCGGGTTCTCTTTGTTGCGGCTAATAATATCTGGGAACAATCTCTGGTGTATCTTCGAAGGACCGACCAGCCGACTGCCCGTCGCCACCGGCACTGGTAGCCCCGGCGGAGCAGGCCGAAGCGGATCGGGAAGTAGAGCGTGATCGGTACGGCGGACCGGGGTGCTGGCGATCGAGGCACGCGGGGCTCGCGTTGTGGCGCTGCACCCTAATCCGCCCGCTCGGAGATGAGGCGCGCGGTCATCAGGTCGAGGTGCGCGCCGCCGGCATTCTTGTAGAGGGTGATCTCCTCCGGGCTCCGCCGGCCCGGGCATTCGCCGCGGCAGAGCTCGAACAGGTCGCCCAGCACGTCCTGTTCCGCGATCGCGCCGCTCGCGATCGGCGCCGTCAGGTCGCCGACGCAGCCGAGCGTGAACCAGCGCGAGTCGACATGGATCCGGGCGCGGCGGCAGGCCTCGTCGTCGGCCTCGCGCATCTCCGGCGTGAAGCCGCCGACCAGGTCGAGG
>CAMYMY010000258.1 GCA_947259625.1 uncultured Kiloniellales bacterium
GCCCCAGCCCGCGTCCAGCCAGTAGTTCCTGACCGGGCTCTCGCCCATGATCGGGCTGTAGTCCGGGGTCATGTCGGTGATGCCGGCCCACTGGCGCATAAGCCGCAGGTTGGCCAGGAAGGGGAAGAGCTCGAGGGTATGTGCAATCAGGCTCTCCTTGAGCTCCAAGGTCGCACGGGTCGAATAGAGCTCGTAGGGGTCCGAGCCGCCGCCGATCACCAGCTCGCCGCGCGACGACTGCGAAACGTAGGTGTGCAGGCCGGACGAGGAGACCAGCGGGTCCAGGAAGGGCTTCACGGGCTGGGTCACCATGGCCTGCAAGGGGAAGCTCCGGATCGGCAGCTTGATCCCCGCCATGGCGGCGACCACCGAGCTCATGCCGGCAACCGCCTGGATCACGTGGCCGCCGCGTACCCTGCCGCGGTTGGTCTCGACCGCGGCGATGCGCCCCCGTTCCACCTGGAGGCCGGTGACTTCGGTGCGCTGGTGCAGCTCGACGCCATACTCGGCCGCACGCGCCGCGTAGCCCCAGGCGACCGCGTCGTGGCGGCCGGTCGCGCCGTCCAGGTGCCAGAGGCCGGCCAGGATCGGCTGGCGCGCGTTCTCGTCCATCTCGAGGCAGGGCACGATCTCGCGGATCTGCCGGCGGTCGACCATCTCGATGCGGGTGCCGACCAGCTTGCCGACCTCGGCGCGCATTCGGAAGGTGCGGACCGTGGCGTCCGAATGGGCGAGCGTCAGCTGGCCGCGCTGGCTGTAGAGGATGTTGTAGCCGAGCTCGCCCGACAGGTCGTTGAAGAGATCGACCGACTCCTTGTAGAAGCGGACAGATTCGGGAGTGATGTAGTTGGAGCGGATGACCGCGGTGTTGCGCGCCGTGTTGCCGCCGCCGAGATAGCCTTTCTCGAGCACGCAGACGTTCGTGATGCCCCAGTCCTCGGCCAGGTAATAGGCAGTCGCCAAACCATGCCCGCCGCCGCCGATGATGACGACGTCGTAGCTCGGCTTGAGCTCCGGTCTTGCCGGAAAGTCCGGACCCGCCGGATAGCGGCGGCCGAAGCCGTATTTGAGCAATCCCCAAGGCATGACACCCCCCGGTTAGCCTAGCCCGCGCCCTAGGGCTGGCCGCGGTTCGACCCATACCCGCCTGGACGCGTCAGGGCGCCCCGGAAGACGATAATAGCCGCCTCAGGGCCGAACAAGAGATCATCAGCTCCTCAGCCGCCGGCCCTCGGGGTCCCAAGGCGCTTCGAGCGAGGCAGAGGCATCAAAACGCCGCCCGGCGATGTCCAACTCGAAACCGCCCGCCGCGATCATGTCCCCGACGGCGGCCCGCTCGGGCAGCCGGACATAGCCGAGCGCGATGGCACGGCCGAGCGAATGCCCGAAGGCAGCCGAAGTCACCTGCCCGACGATCGTCCCGTCGCGCAGGATCGGCTCGTCGCCCAGCGGCAGGGCCTCGGGGTCCTCGAGGGTCAAGACGACGAGGCGCCTCTCCACGCCACGGTCTCGCTGGGCCAACAGGGCCTCACGGCCGATGAAGGGCTCGGCCTTGGCGAAGCGCACCGCGAAGCCGAGCCCGGCCTCGAGCGGCGTGTCCTCGGGGCCGACGTCGTGGCCCCAGGCGCGATAAGCCTTCTCGATCCGCAGCGAGGTGAGCGCGTAGGTCCCCGCGTCGACCAGGCCATGCCCCGCACCGGCCTCCGCGATCAGGTCGTAGACATAGGCCGCGCAGTCGCTCGGCACGTAAAGCTCCCAGCCAAGTTCTCCGACGTAGGAGAGGCGCGCGGCCCGGACCGTGGCATAGCCGAGGTCGATGTCCTGCCAGGTGAAGTAAGGGAAGGCCTCGTTCGAGAGGTCGGCCGAGGTCAGCTGTCGAAGCACAGCGCGCGAGCGGGGTCCCATCACGCCGAGGACGGCGCTGGCCGAGGTCACGTCGCTCAGCGCGACGTGCTCGTCCTCTGCCACGTGGCGGCGTATCCAATCGGCGTCGCGCGTCGGCTGCGCCGTGCCCGTGACCATCAGGTAGGTCTCGTCGGCCAGGCGCATGACCGTGAGGTCGGATTCGATGCCGCCCCTTTCGTTCAGCATCGAGGTGTAGGCCGCCCGGCCCGGCGGCAACGCGAGGTCGTTGGCGCAAAGCCTTTGCAGCAGGCGCTCGGCGTCGCGGCCCTGGACCAGCAGCTTGCCGAACCTCGACTGGTCGAAGATCGCGACAGCCTCACGCGCCGCCCCATGCTCGGCGGCCACGCGGTTGAAACAGGGAGGGCTTCCGAAGGTCAGTTCGCTCGAAACGGTTTCCCCCGGCGGGACGAAGAAGCTCGGCCGCTCCCAGCCCAGGCGGGTGCCGAAGCGGGCGCCCTTGGCCGCGAGGCGGTCGTGCAGCGGACTGCGCCGCAGGTTGCGCGCCGTCCTCGGCTCGCGCCCAGGATAGGCGACCGCGTAGTGCAGGCCAAGCTCCTCCGGGATACGTTCGGCGAGCGCTCGCAGGTTGTTCTGGAAGGGCGCGAAGCGGCGGATGTCGACCGGCCAGAGGTCCATGGTGGGCCGGCCCTCGACGATCCACTCGGCGAGCGCCCGCCCGGCCCCGCCGCCGGTCGCGATGCCGACCGAGTTCATGCCGCAGCCGAGGAAGAAGCCGCGCAGCTCCGGCGCCTCGCCCAGCAGGAACAGGCCGTCGGGCGTGAAGCTCTCGGGACCATTCAGCAGCATGCGCACCTCGGCGGTCTCCAGCGCCGGTATGCGCTTGAGCGCGTTCAACATCATCGGCTCGAAGTGGTCCCAGTCCTCGTTCAGCAGGTCGAAGGCGAAGTCCGCCGGCAGTTGCTCCAGTGCCAGCGGCTTGCCCCGGGGCTCGAAGCAGCCGACCAGCAGGCCGCCCACCTCGTCGCGGAGGTAGAGGTGGCCGTCGTGGTCGCTCAGGGTCGGCAGATGGGAGGTCACGCCCTCGATCGGCTTGGTCAGCAGATAGAAATGCTCGCAGGCAAAGAGCGGCGCGGCGACCCCGGCCAGCGCCGCCACCTGCCGGCCCCAGAGGCCCGCGCAGTTGACGACGGTCCGACAGGCGATGGGCCCTTGATCGGTCGCCACGCCCGCCACGCGGCCGGCCTCGATGGTGAAGCCCGTGACGCTCACGCCCTCGAGGATACGCGCGCCGCCGGCCCTGGCGCCCTTGGCCAGCGCCGCGCAGAGGTCGCTCGGGTTGACCCGGCCGTCGCCGGGCGAGAAGACCGCGCCGATCACGTCCGCGCCGTTCATCATCGGCCACAGCTCGCGCGCCTCGCCGGGGCTGATCTCATGGACCTCGACCCCGAAGGCGCGGGCCAGCGCCGCCTGGCGGCGGATATGGGTGAGCCGGTCAGGGTTGGTGGCGATCGACAGGCTGCCGGTGCGGATCCAGCCGGTCGCCTGGCCGGTTTCCGCTTCAAGCGAGGCATAGAGTTGCGTGCTGTAACCGATGAGCTGGGTCAGGTTGCGGGTCGAGCGCAGCTGGCGCACCTGGGCCGCGGAGTGCCAGGTCGTGCCGCTGGTCAGCTTGTGGCGCTCCAGCAGGACCACGTCGCGGCAGCCGAGCTTGGCCAGATGGTAGGCCACGCTGCAGCCCATAACGCCGCCGCCGATCACGACGACAGAAGCATGGGACGGCAAATCAGTGGTCATCGTTCCCCGCATGGTCTCGGCCGTCTTCGACCTGAGGTCGCCAGCGGCACTCGGGATTGGACCATAGTCCCGCCCGCTTCGCAGGAACAAGCCCGGCGGTTGCGGCCCTCGGCTGGCTCGGACCGGCCTGCGGCGTGCCATGCAAAGGTTCCCAGGCTCCTGAATTTCCGCTATGCTTTTGTCGCATAAAGAGGAATTGGGCAGACAGGAGCCCGGCCAGCGATGGGCGGACATCTTGGGAACTGCCATCGGGGAAGCTTCAACCGCAGGGAGGTTACTATGCTGAAACGTACGCTTTTGGGCGCGCTGGCCACGGCCGTCGCGCTGGGTTTCACCTTTGCCGCCACACAGGCCGACGCGGCCAACGAGCGCTTCAAGCAGGTGCTCGAGCGCGGCAAGCTGGCGGTCGGCGTGAAGGCCGACTACAAGCCCTGGGGATTCCGCGACCCCTCGGGCAAGCTGGTCGGCATGGAGATCGACATGGCCCAGGACGTGGCCGATGCGCTCGGCGTCGAGCTCGAGCTGGTGCCGGTACAGTCGTCGAACCGCATGCAGTTCCTGGAGCAGGGCAAGATCGACCTGATGATCGCCACCATGTCCGACAAGGCCAACCGGCGCAAGGTCGTCGGCGTGCCGCAACCCAACTACTACACCTCCGGCACCAACCTGTTGGCCAAGAAGGGCGCGGTGAAGGCCTGGGCCGAGCTCAAGGGCAAGCCGGTGTGCGGCAAACAGGGCGCGTTTTACAACAAGGTCGTCGCCAAGCGTTACGGCGCCAAGATCGTCGCCTTCGTCGGCAACGCCGAGGCCAAGCAGGCGCTGCGCGACGGCAAATGCATCGGCTGGGTCTATGACGACTCCTCGATCATGGCCGATCTCGCCTCGGGCGATTGGGCCGATTACGAGATGCCCTTGAACACCGAGGACGACACGCCTTGGGCGCTGGCCGTTCCCGTGGAGGAACTCGGCGGCGTCTGGGGCAACTTCATGTCCGGGATGACCTACAACTGGCACGCCTCGGGCCGCCTCATCGAGCTCGAGAAGAAGTGGGGCATCCAGCCGACCCAGTATCTCGCCGACATGCACGAGCGCATGAAGGCCTACGAGGCGCAGTAACCCGCCGCGGCGCGGCGCGGTCCCCCGGGGCCGCGCCGCTTTCCTTCGGGGGGCGGGCCGGTAGGTTCCGCCGGGGCTGACAGGGGGGCTCGTCGTGCTCGACCTATTGACGCCGTTCTTCCGCCGGCTTTATGAGGAGACCGGGTGGAACTTCGTCATCTTCTACGAGCAGTACGAATGGGACCGCTTCGTCGCGGCCATATGGGTCTCGCTCGAGCTGATCGTAGCGAGCCTGTTCTTCTCGCTCGTCGTGGGCATTGTCGGCGCCTGGCTGCAGGGCTCGCCGATCAGGGCCGTGCGCCTGTTCATGAGCGGCTACATCCAGTTCTTCCGCAACACGCCGCCCTACGTGCAGCTGCTGTTCTTCTTCTTCGTGCTCGGCAATTTCACGCCCAAGGTCGACATGGGCGGCTACTACGAGCCGATGATCACCAGCTTCGGCTGGGCGGTGATCTCGCTCAGCTTCTTCGCCGGCGCCTTCAACGTGGAGATCTTCCGCGCCGGCATCGAGGCGGTGCCGGAATCGACCCGCGAGGCAGCCGAATCCCTGGGCTATTCGCGGCTCATGGCCTACGTCTACGTGATCCTGCCCCTGGCGTTCAGGGTCTGCTTGCCGTCCCTGAACAACAACCTCGTCAATCTGCTGAAGACCACCACGCAGGCGTACGCCATCGCGGTGCCTGAGATGCTCTATACGCTGAACCAAGTGTGGTCCGACAACGTCAACGTACCTGAGATGATGATCGTGCTCTTCATCTACTACGTCGGGCTGGTCGCCGTCCTGGTCTGGGGCATGCACAGGTGGGAACGCAAGATGAAGATTCCGGGGTATGGCTGATATGCGGA
>CAMYMY010000259.1:0-3185 GCA_947259625.1 uncultured Kiloniellales bacterium
GAGGACGCGCTCGGCCTGACGATCGCCAAGGCGCTCGCCGCAGCCGGGCGCGCCGCGGCCGAGGTGCGGGCCCTCGGCATCGCCGGCCAGCTCGACGGCTGCATCGCCGTGGACGCGGAGGGCCGGGCGCTCGGCCCCTGCATCATCTGGATGGACCGCCGCGCCGAGATGCAGGCGAAGGTGGTCGACCCTGACGAGCTGCGCCGGGTCACCGGCATCACGCGCGACGCCACGCACATGGCCGCCAAGATCCGCTGGCTCAAGCAGGAGGCCTTCGAAGCAAGCCGTTTCCATCAGCCGGTGTCGTACCTGGTGACGCGGCTGACCGGCGCGCAGGTGTTCGATCACGGACTCGCGTCGACCACCATGCTCTATTCCCTCGCGACACGCGGCTATGTCCCCGAGCTGCTCGCGGCCTTCGGCATCGAAGAAACCGAGCTGCCGGCCATCGCCGAGGCGCATGAGCCGGCCGGCCGGCTCACGGCCGAGGGCGCACAGCTATGCGGCCTGCCGCAGGGCACCGTGGTCGCGGTCGGCACCGGCGACGACTTCTCGACTCCGCTCGGCGCCGGCCTGGTGACGCCCGGACGGGTCGCCTGCGTGCTGGGCACCGCCGAGGTCGTCGGCGCGCTGGACGACGTGGCGAAGATCGATTCCGCTGGCCTGGTCGAAACCCACAGCTATGCCGGCGGCCGCTTCTACATCGAGAACCCGGGCTGGCTCTCGGGCGGCGCGCTCGCCTGGCTGCGCGGGCTGCTGCGCCCGGTCGGCTTCGCCGAGCTCGACCGCCTCGCGGCCGAGGTCCCGCCCGGCGCCGGGGGCGTCACGTTCCTGCCGGCGCTGAGCGGCGCCATGGCACCGGAGTGGGTCGCCTCGGCACGCGGCTGCTTCTACGGCCTGACCCCGGCGCACGGCGCGGGTCACCTGGCGCGCGCGGTGCTGGAAGGCTGCGCATTCGCCATGCGCGATGTGGTCGAGCGGCTGGGCGAGATGGACGTGACGACGGAGGCGCTTTTGTTGCTGGGCGGCGGCGCCAAGAGCCGGCTCTGGGCGCAGATCCGGGCCGACTGCACCGGCCTTCCGGCCCAGATCCCGGTGGTGCGCGACACCTCGCCGGTGGGCGCGGCGATTTGCGCGGCTGTGGCCGGCGGCCTGCAGCCAGACCTCGTCGGCTGCGCCGCCCTGGTCGGCGAACTTGCCGAAACGGTCGCGCCCGAGGCCGGGGCGCGCGCCGCCTACGACGACGCCTACGCGGCCTACCGCCGGCTGTTCGACAGCCTGCGCCCGATGTTCGGCGCCGAGGGTTGAGGCGATGACGGGGGACGCGCTCGACAGTCTGCTGCGGGGGACCTTCGCGGATCCGGACGGCGGCCCGGCGCTTACGGTGCCGACGCGTTCGGTCGTCATCGCCGATACGCTGGCCGGCGACGAGGCCGAGCTGGTTGCCGGGCTCCACCTGGGCCGCAAGCTGGCGCTGGTCGGCGACGACAACACGCGCCGGGTGCTGGGCGCACGGGTCTCCTCCGCGCTGGCCCCGATCGCGCAGGTCACGGAAATACCTTTGCCCGGGCGGCCGCACGCGGACCAGGAGACCGCCGAGGCGATCCGCCGCGACAGCGCCGGCTGCGACGCCTTGATCGCCGTGGGCTCGGGCACGATCAACGACCTCTGCAAGTACGGCGCGGCGCAGGACGGCAAGCCCTATGCGGTCTTCGCCACCGCGCCCTCGATGAACGGCTACACCTCGGTCAACGCGGCGATTACGATAGACGGGCACAAGAAGTCGCTGCCGGCGGTCGCCGCCGCCGGCGTCTTCCTGGACCTCGAGGTGCTGTCGCAGGCGCCACCGCGCTTGATCCGCTCGGGCCTGGGCGACAGCCTCTGCCGGCCAACGGCGCAGGTCGACTGGCTGCTCGCGCACCTGCTGCTCGACCGCCCCTATCGCGAGGCGCCCTTCGCCCTGCTCGCCGCGGACGAGCCGGCGCTCTTCGAAAGCGTTGAGGCGCTGATGCAGGGCGACCTCGAGGCCATGCGCCGGCTCGCCCGCACGCTGGTGCTCTCGGGCTTCGGCATGACGGTCTGCGGCGGCAGCCACCCGGCCAGCCAGGGTGAGCATCTGATCAGCCACATCATCGAGATGATGCCGCCCGCCGGCTGCCCCGAGGCCTTCCACGGCGAGCAGATCGGCGTGACCACGCTGACCATGGCGCGGCTGCAGGAACGGATGCTGGCGGAAGGGCCGCCGCGCCTGCGCGCGAGCGCGCCCGCCGAGGCCGCGGTGAAAGCGCATTTCGGCGCCGAGCTGGGCGCCGCCTGCTGGCGGGAATTCGCTGGAAAGCGCCTGGACGAAAAGGCCGCCGAAAGGCTCAACGCGCGGCTCGCGGCCCGCTGGGACGAGATCCGGGCCCGGCTCGCCGCGGTGATGCGGCCGTCCGCGGAACTCGAGGCTGTGCTAAGGAAGGCCGGCGCGCCGACCACGCCCGAAGTGCTCGGCTGGCCGGCCGCCTTCTATCGCGAGGCCGTCCGCCACGCCCGCGAGATCCGCGACCGCTACACCTTTCTCGACCTCGCCGGCGACAGCGGCCTGTTGGACCGGCCCGACATCTTATGAGCGCGCGGCTCAAGCGGAGCGCGCGTTTCGAGCGCATCGTCGCGGAATTGCGCGCCAACCCCGCCGTGCGCATCCCGGCGCTGGCCGAGGCTTTCGACGTCTCGACCGAGACCGTGCGCCGCGATCTCGACGAGCTGAGCCGCCGCGGCCTCGTCGCGCGCACCTACGGCGGCGCCGCCGTGCGCCCCATGGCGCGCGAGCCCGCCGTCAACGAGCGCTACCGCCAGCGCGTCGACGAGCGCTCGCGGATCGGCGCGCGGGCCGCGTCTTTCGTCGAGCCGGGCGACGTGCTGATGATCGATTCCGGCTCGACGACCAGCCATTTCGCCCGGCGGCTCGCGGCGGCGTCGCAGCCCCTCACCGTCCTGACCAACAGCGTCAACGTGGCCGCCGCCCTGGGGCAGAACCCGAAGCTGCGCGTGATCCTTTGCCCGGGCGATTACAACCCGCGCGAGGCCGGCGTCTATGGGCCGGAGACCGCGGCCTTCCTGCGGCGCCATCACGCGACCAAGGCGTTCATCGGGGCGAGCGGCCTGACCGCCGAGGGGCCGGGTGACATGGACACGGCGGCCTG
>CAMYMY010000259.1:3201-8802 GCA_947259625.1 uncultured Kiloniellales bacterium
CAAGCGCGCGATGATCGAGCGCGCCGAGCGCCGGCTGCTGCTCGTCGACCAGGGCAAGTTCGAGGTCCGCTCGCTCCAGCTCGTGTGCCCGCTCGCCGAGGTCGACGACGTGATCGCCGACGCCAGGCCCGAGCCCGCGCTGCGCGAGGCGATGGCGGCGGCCGACGTCGCATTCCACTTCGCCGGCGGGTAGTGTCTCGATTTGGAATCCCGCCGAATCAAAGCCCGGAACGTCCGCCTTCTTGGCAGCCCGCCAACAGCGCTGAAGTCGTTACGAAAATTGTCGCCATGTTGAATGTCGTCACCGCTACAATGCCGGTATGCGCCAGGCGTTGGAACTTCATCCAGACTCGCGTTGCAGTGCAGCGACACAGATCGAAGTGGACGTCATGCGTCCACGCCCCGGCAATTTGGTGCTGCACTATGTTGTGACCGGCAAGACGAGTGATCTGAGCATGCCACCCGTGACCGCTCCCGCGCGCAGCGATGAGCTTTGGCGGCACACCTGCTTCGAGGCCTTCGTCCGTGCATCGCCGGGCGCCGCGTACTACGAGTTCAACTTTGCGCCCTCGATGCAATGGGCGGCCTATCGCTTCAGCGGCTACCGAAGTGGGATGAGTGTTGCGAGCGGGATCAGCGCGCCGTGCGTCGAGGTGCAATCGACCGGCGAGTGCTACGAATTGCAGGCCTCGCTGGCGCTGGATCGCTTGCCGGGCTTGCCGAGCGATGCGGCATGGCGTCTCGGTCTCTCGGCGGTGATCGAGGAAACGAGCGGCCGTAAATCGTATTGGGCCTTGGCGCATCCGCCGGGCAAGGCTGATTTTCATCATTCCGATTGCCTTGCGCATGAACTTCCAGCAGCGGTGCGGCCATGAAATTTGCGAAATTCGGCATCGACCGGCTTCTCGCCGAACCCACTCTGCGCGCGCCGCTGAAAGGCAGGCGCGTGGCATTGCTCGCGCACCCCGCTTCGGTCACGCAGGACCTGACGCATTCGCTCGACGCCCTGGCCGCCTGCGGCGACATAAGGCTCGCTGCCGCCTTCGGCCCGCAGCACGGCCTGCGCGGCGACAAGCAGGACAACATGATCGAGTCGCCGGACTTCGACGATCCGGTGCACGGCGTCCCGGTCTTCAGCCTTTATGGAGACGTGCGCAGGCCGACGGACGCGATGATGGATACCTTCGATGTCGTCCTGGTCGACCTGCAGGATCTGGGCTGCCGCATTTATACCTTCGTCACGACGCTGCGCTACGTCCTGGAAGCGGCGGCGGAACACGGCAAAGCCGTGTGGGTGTTGGATCGCCCCAATCCCGTCGGCCGGCCCGTCGAAGGCCTGCGGCTGCGAACGGGCTGGCAAAGCTTTGTCGGCGCCGGGCCCTTGCCGATGCGCCATGGGCTTACGCTCGGCGAGCTGGGCCTGTGGTTCATCGAAACGCTCGGGCTCGACCTCGAGTATCGCGTCATCGAGATGCAAGCTTGGCAGCCCGATGCGGCGCCGGGATTCGGCTGGCCGCTCGGCGAGCGCCTGTGGATCAATCCTAGTCCCAACGCGCCGAATCTGTGGATGGCGCGCGCCTATGCGGGCACGGTGATGCTCGAGGGCACGACGCTCTCCGAGGGCCGCGGCACGACCCGGCCGCTCGAACTTTTCGGCGCTCCCGACATCGATGCGAGGCGTGTCATGGAGGAAATGCACGCGCTAGGGCCGCAGTGGCTAGGCGGCTGCCGCCTGCGCGATTGCTGGTTCGAGCCCACGTTTCACAAGCACGCGGGCGCGCTTTGCAACGGCGCGCAGATTCACAGCGAGGATCCCGGCTACGATCACCAGGCGTTCAAGCCTTGGCGACTCCAGGCGCTCGCCTTCAAGGCGATTCGCCGTTTGTATCCGGGCTATCCGCTGTGGCGCGATTTTTCCTACGAGTACGAGCACGGCAAACTCGCGATAGATGTCATCAACGGCGGTCCGTTGCTGCGGGAATGGGTCGACGATGCGGCCGCGACGCCGCAAGACCTGGATGCGCTGGCCAGTGCGGACGAGCAGGCCTGGCTGAGCGAGCGCCAAGCACACCTGCGCTACTGAAGGACGGCGGAGGCAAACAGGAAGCACCGCCACTGCTGCGACGACGGTGCCGGTCGGCAAGCCCGACGCCGGCCCCGGCGACCGGATTATTCTTGCCCTGGAACTCGAGCTGTCCCTGGAACTCCGGGGAGGGGCCGGTCGACATGGACACTGCGTCCTGCGGCGTCAAGTGCGCGATGATCGAGCGCGCCGAGCGCCGGCGGCTGCTGGTCGACCAGGGCAAGTTCGAGGTCCGCTCGCTCCAGCTCGTCTGCCCGCTGGACGAACTCGACGACGTGATCGCCGACGCCAAGCCCACGCCGGAGCTGCACAAGGTGCTCGCAGCGGCGGATCTCGGCGCAAAGCCAAAAGCACGGCTGCTCGTGACCCCACCTCGGACATTGGAGCCCCCAGTACAATGAAGGTTTTTCGGATGCTGGCGCTTTTCGGTGCAGCTGCTAGCCTATGCTACCGTCTATTGATTGATAACCGTAAGATCAGTGCCTGAGAGGCCACTCTCCCCTGAAAAGGGAGAAGGCGATGAAGCGAAGACTGTCCGCCATTCTCGCGCTCGATGTCGTCGGCTACAGCCGCATGATGCAGGAGGATGCCGCCGGCGTGCTCGCAGCGCTGAATGCGATCTTTCGATCCGTCGTGACTCCCGCTGTCGCGGCCGCCGAAGGCCGGGTGGTGAAGCTTCTGGGTGACGGCGCTCTGATCGAATTTCCAGCGGCCGCTCAGGCGCTCCGGTGCGCCGTCCGGATTCAGCAGGAGCTGCGCCGGCCTGATTCACCCTATAACGACCCCCGGTCAATTTTTCTGCGTGCCGGTCTCCATGCCGGCGATGTGGTTGTCGAGGGTGACGACATCTTCGGCGACGGCGTCAACGTTGCGGCGCGGTTGCAGTCAGCAGCTGAACCGGGCAGCGTGCTCATGTCGCGCAGTTTCTGCGACCTAGCTGGCAGCGATATCCCGGTCCGCGTTCGCCGCGAGGGCACGCATAGTTTCAAGGGAATCGCTCAGCCGATCGAGGTGCTTTCGGTAGATTTCACCGACCCAAAGGTGGAAGCGCACCGCGCGTCTCTTGCAGAAGCCCAGGAGATCCGGTTCTGCACAACCAAGGACAACGTACGCCTCGCCTGGACCATGAATGGCGAAGGGCCGACGGTCGTGAAGGCGCCCAATTGGATTGGCCATTTGGAGCTGGATTTGCGCCATCCCGGCCTCGCGCCGATCACCACGTCGATCGCCGAACGATATCGCCTGGTTCGATTCGATGCGCGCGGCAACGGCCTGTCGGACTGGGACGTGGAAGATATTTCTTTCGATCGTTTTGTAGATGACTTGGAGCGCGTGTTTGACGCCGCAGAGGTAGAGCGCGCCCCGATCCTCGGCATCTCGCAAGGCGGCCCTATCGCCGCCGCGTTCGCCGCGCGCCACCCAAAGCGAGTGTCTGCCATCGTCATGATCGGCGGCTTTCCGCTGGGACGCGCCAAACGCCGTTCGAAGAAGGACCGGGAGGGAGCAAAGGCATTGAGGGCGATGATGACGGCGGGCTGGGACGACAACTATCCATCGCTTCGCGATTTGCTAGCGCAGATCATCATCCCGGGCGCCAGCGAAGAAGAGCGTCGTCGGTTCGCTGAAGATATGCATGAAATGATCTCGCCGGAAAATATCGGCCGATTTCGCCAAGTCGTGGACAACCTTGATGTAACCCAGCTTTTGCCAAGCGTTTCCATGCCTTGCCTCGTTTGCCACTGTCATGGCGATCGCATGCAGCCGATCGAGCAGGGCCGCAAGCTCGCCGCTGGTTTGCCGGATTCGCGCTTCATAGCCTACGACAGCGCCAACCACGTCGTACCGGTGAACGACCCGGTCTGGCCGCTATTGGAACGGGACGTCCAGGCCTTTCTCGCGGTGCACGCCTAGGAAATGACGTGGACCACGAGGCGTGCCCATCTTCGCTGGCCTCTCTCCTGGCTTCCTATGAAATGAGGATCGAAAATTACCACCGAGCGCGACCTCTTCGGTGGGATCTGCGACGCCGGACGTCTGCATCTCGCTGAGGCTATTCTCGGACTCAATCACCGCACCGGAACGATGACCGTTTTCGGACGATAAGCCGACATGAGAGTCTGCTTCGTGCTTCAGCACGTCCAAATTCAAACCGAAGCACTGCCCTCTGGCGAGGGTGTTTGACGCTTCTTCGCACTCATAGCGGCATGAGCTCAGTCAGCTCCCGTTTGAATGGCGGGTCGTCGCCAGCTTCCGGGCCGTCGAGTTCCCGCGCGTAGCGGTGGCCGGCGTAGACCGCGGCGGCGATGGTCGCGGGGGCGAGTGCGTCGCCGATCGCCTTGACGGAGAGGATCCCACTGTCCTGCCAGGCGTCGCGCTTGGCGGTCAAGTCCCGATAGAGCGATTCGTTCGGCAGGCGCGCGGTCACGAGGACGACGGTGTCGCAGGCGATTTCCGCCTTGCGTCCCGTGAACACGCAGGCGGTCTCGACGCCGCCGGCCCGGACCGCGGTGACCGCGCAATGCGGTTCGATGGCGATGCCCAGCTCCAGGAGGCGGATCTGAATGCGGCCCTGCTCGAGCGTGTTGTGGGTCCAGTTGGAGACGTCGGGCGCCGGGGTGACCAGCGTGACCTCGCGGCCCTGCGCGGCCAAGAGTTCGGCCAGAACGCCGCCCATATAGTAGTGGTCGTCGTCGTAGAGCACGACGTGCTTTCCAGACGGCGCCTTGCCCGCCATAAGGTCGTCGGGGGTCAGGATCTCCGCGCCCTCCTCCACGGAGATCGGCCGCAGAAGAAAGCGCGCGACGCCGTCGCGCCGCCAGACCGCGCCGGTCGCGGCCACGACGTGCTCGAAGCCGAACTCCAGGATCTGCGCCGCCGTCAAGCGGCTGTCGAGGTAGGTCTCGACATTCGTCATGTTTTGCATCTGCTGGACGCGGTGGTCGCGCACCCGGCCCCAGGCGGCGAGGCCCGGCAGGCGGCATTCCCTCGCGACCCGGCCGCCGAGCTCGGTGGCCGCTTCGGCGAGCGCGACCTCGTAGCCGCGCGCGCCCAGGGCCCTTGCGCATTCCAGGCCGGCGGGACCGGCCCCGACGACGAGCACCTTGGCGTCCGACCCCTTCGGCGCGATGCGCTCGGGGTGCCAGCCGCGCCGCCACTCCTCGCCCATCGTCGGGTTCTGCGTGCAGCGGATCGGCGACATCGTCATGTCGCCCGAGACGCAGATGTTGCAGCCGATGCATTCGCGGATGTCGTCGATCCGCCCCTCCTCGACCTTGCGGGGCAGGAAGGGATCGGCGATCGACGGCCGCGCCGCGCCGATCAGGTCGAGCACGCCGCGTTTGATCTGCGCGACCATCGCGTCGGGCGAGGTGAAGCGGCCGACGCCGACCACGGGCTTGCTGGTTAGCTGCTTGATGCCGGCGACGAAGGGCTCCTGCGCGCCTTCATCGCCGAAGCGGGAAGTCTGCGAGTCGTTCGCCCAATCTGAGAGGGTAATGTCCCAAAGGTCTGGCAATTCG
>CAMYMY010000260.1 GCA_947259625.1 uncultured Kiloniellales bacterium
CGACCTGCGGACGATCCAGGAGCTGCTGGGCCACGCCTCGCTGTCGACGACGCAGCGCTACACCGAGGTCGACGTGGCCGGCCTGATGTCGGTCTACGACCGCGCCCACCCGCGGGCGCGGACAAGGCCGCGGCGCCGCCGGGAAGACCGGCTCGACTGACCCCGAGGTCGAGATCCGCCACACCGCCGCGGCGATCACGGAGGCGTGTCTGCGGCCCGCCGCCCCATGCGGGCGAGCGCCGGCAGGCCGAGCGCCAAAGGGGCGAGCGCCAGAATGGCGAAGGCCAGGCCCCAGGCCAAGGTCTGCTCGCCGCCGCCGGCCAGGTCCAGCACGGCGCCGAAGGCCAGCGGCGAGAGGATGCCGGCGCCGAAGCCGAACAGCGCGTGCACGGCCATGGTCGCGCCCCGCCGGCCCGGGCGGGCGTTGGCCACCGCGCCGGCGGTGAGCGCCGAGGAATCGCCCATGACCACCATGTGGTGCACGACCAGCAGGACCACGACTGCCCAGGCCGGCATGCAGGCCAGGAACCCGAGGCCGCAGGACAGGAGGGCGGAGGCGAGCATGATGGTCGCCGCGGTCCGCCGCCGCCCGAAGCGGACCGCCAGCTCGTTGCCCAGGATGGTGGCCGGCAGGCCCAGCAGCAGGACGATCGTTGCCGCCTGGGTCGGGCCTAGGGGCAGGACTGTGCCCACGGGTTGAAGGCCGTAGGCGAAGGCGACGAAGGCGACCAGCCAGGTGCGCGTACCGAACAGCTCCCAGACATGGGCGGCATAGCCCAGAACATAGGCCAAGGCCGGGCGGTTGGCGAAGACCGGCCTGAGGTCGAGCGGATGGCCGGCCTCGCCGGCCGTGGCCGGCCGGCCGGACGGCGGGACCAAGCGCCAGACCAGGACGAAGGCCGCCAGGCTGCCCAGGGCCGCGGCGCCGAAGGCCCAGCGCCAGCCGAGGTTCGCGGCCACCTCGCCGGCCGCGAAGGTCGACAGCGCGACGCCGATGCCGAAGTGCGCCGTGTAGAAGGCGACCGCGCGGCTCTGCCGCGGCCCCTCGATCCGGTCGGCCAAAAGCTTCAAGCCGACCATGTAGGTGCCCGCCAGCCCGACGCCGCCGGCCACGCGGAACAGGACGGCGCTCCACACCCCCTCGGCCAGAAGCGCGAAGCCGAGCGCGGCCAGCCCGCCCAGGGCGGTAGACAAGAGATAGATGAGCCGGGCATCCTGCCGGTCGGTCAGGCTGACCAGAACGGGCACGGCGGCCACGTAGCCGGCGTAGTAGACCCCGCCGATCCAGCCGGCCTCGGTGTTGCTGAGGCCCCACAGGGTCCGGAACTCGGGGATCAGTGCCGGGAAGGTCGCATTGCCCAGCATGCCCAGCACCTCGGCCGCGCAGAGCACGGCGACGAGCCGCGCCGCCGGAGCATTGCCGGACGTCTCAGGTTTCAGATGTGGATCGCGCGGCCGGCCACCGCGAGCGCCGCCTCCTTGACCGCCTCGCCCATGGCCGGGTGGGAATGGATCGTGCGCGCGATGTCCTCGGACGACGCCCCGAACTCCATCGCCAGCACCGCCTCGGCCAAGAGGTCGCCGGCCAGCGGTCCCAGGATGTGCACGCCCAGCACCTTGTCGGTACCGGCATCGGCCAGGATCTTGACCATGCCGTCGGTCTCGGCGTTGGCCCGCGCCCGGCTGTTGGCGCTGAACGGGAACTTGCCGACCTTGTAGTCGACGCCGGCCTCCTTCAGACTCTCCTCGGTCTTGCCGACTCCGGCGACTTCGGGCCAGGTGTAGACCACGCCCGGCACCAGATTGTAGTCGATGTGCCCCGACTGGCCGGCCATCATCTCGACGCAGACCACGCCGTCCTCCTCGGCCTTGTGCGCCAGCATCGGGCCCGGCACGCAGTCGCCGATGGCGTAAAGCCCGGGAACGCTCGTCTGGAAGCGCTCGTCGACCTGGATGAATCCGTGGTTGTCGCGCGCGACCCCCAGCGCCTCGAGCCCGAGGCCCTCGGTGTAGGGCCGGCGGCCGACCGCGACCAGGACCACGTCGGCGGCGACCTCCTCGGCCGTACCGCCCTTGACCGGCTCGACCGTCAGCGTGACGCCGGCCTTGGTCGTCTTGGCGCCGGTCACCTTGCGGCCGAGCTGGAATGCCAGGCCCTGCTTCTTCAGTACGCGCTGGGTCTGCTTGGCGATCTCGCCGTCCATGCCGGGCAGGATGCGGTCGAGGAACTCGATGACCGTGACCTCGGCGCCCAGGCGCGACCAGACCGAGCCGAGCTCGAGCCCGATCACGCCGGCGCCGATCACGACCAGATGTCCCGGCACCTTGGCCAGCTCGAGCGCGCCGGTCGAGGTGACGATCTGCTTCTCGTCGACCTCGACCCCGGCGAGCGGCGTCGACTCCGATCCCGTGGCGATCAGGATGTGCTTGGCCGCGAGCGTCCGGCTTCCGCCGCCGTTGAGCGCGACGGCGACCTCGCCCGGCTTGGGGATGCTGCCCGCGCCCTGGACGTAGTCCACCTTGTTCTTCCTGAACAGGAACTCGACGCCCTTGGTCAAGTCGCCGACCACCTTGTCCTTGCGCCCCATCATGGTCCCGAGGTCGAGCGAGACCTTGGCGAGCTTGACGCCGTGGTCCGCCAGATGGCCCTTGGCCTCGGCGAACTTCTCCGAGGACTGCAGCAGCGCCTTGGACGGGATGCAGCCGATATTGAGACAGGTGCCGCCCAGCGCGCCGCGCTTCTCCACGCAGGCCGTCTTCATGCCGAGCTGCGCCGCGCGGATCGCCGCCACGTAGCCACCCGGGCCGCCGCCGATTATCACCAGGTCGTAGCTGTCGTCGCTCATGGTACAGACCCCCGCTTGGCTCACACCGACCTTGCCGCAAGAGATCGCCCCGGACAAGGGGCGGATGCCTGCCACCGCGCACCATCGAGCCAAACCGTCGCCTCCAGCTTGCCATGACCGTTTGGTTTCGGCTGTAATGCATCATCGGTCGTGCGATTCGGGCGTCGCATTTTCCGCGCGGGGAAGAAGCGAGCGCATCCACTAGAGATCCGGCGAAACGGTCGACTGCGGGAAGGGGGGTCGTCAGCACGATGAACGCTCTTAAGAGCGCGATGCCGAGGCTTGTGCACTTTTCGGCGATGTTTGTCGCGGCCGCCCTGACGGCGCTCGCTTTCCAGAAAAGCGTCTTGGCGCAGGGCTACGACTATCCCTTCGTCAACGCCTATGAAGCGACGGTGATCGGCACGCCGTCCATCTATCGCGCCGAACTGCCGAAACAGGTACCGAAGCAGGAGCTCGGACTGACCGTCTTTCCCAAGCGGCGGATTCCCGAGCTGTTCTGGTACCACGACCAACTGCATTACGCGGTGGTCCGTCAGCGCCAGAAGGCGCCGCTCATCTTCAACATCGCCGGTACCGGCGCGAGCCACAATTCCCAGCTCATGCAGGCGATGGAGAAGATCTTCTACAAGGCCGGGTTCCACGTGATCTCGCTGCCCTCGCCGACCCACCCCAACTTCATCGTGACCGCCTCCGAGACCCAGGCCCCGGGCCTGCTGGCCGACGACGCGCGCGACCTCTACCGCGTGATGCAGGGCGCCTACGAACAGATCGCGCACACGATCGAGGTCTCCGAATTCTACCTGACGGGCTACAGCCTGGGCGCCGCGCAGGCGGCCTTCGTGGCGAAGCTGGACGAGGAGGTCGGCGCGTTCGGCTTCAAGAAGGTCCTGATGATCAATCCGCCGGTCAGCCTCTACAACTCGGTCGAGATTCTGGACGGTATGATCGACGCGATCCCCGGCGGACCGGACAACTTCAACGCCTTCTTCGAGTCGCTGTTTCAGCGCTTTGCCGCCATCTACCGCGACGAGGATTTCCTCGATCTCACGGACGATTTTCTCTACTTCGCCTACAAGAAGGACCCGCCGAGCGAGGAGAGTCTGCGGGCCGTCGTCGGCATCGCGTTTCGCATTTCCGCAGCCAACATCCTGTTTGCCTCCGACGCGCTGACGCGCTCGGGCGTCGTGATCCGGCGCAACGTATCGCTGTCGACGCTCGATTCCCTGACCAGGTACCTGAAGGTCAGCGTCCGCGTCGGCTTCGTCGACTACATCCGCCACCTACTCCACCCCTTCTTCGAGAAACGGCGACCGGGCGTCAGGCTCGAGGAGTTGATCGAGGAGAGCAGCCTGCAGGCCATAGAGGGCTATCTGCGCGGCGCCGACAAGATCGGCCTTATGACCAACGAGGACGACATCATCCTGGCCCCGGGCGAGCTCGACTACCTGCGCTCGGTCTTCGGTTCGCGGGCCCGGATCTATGTCAAGGGCGGGCACTGCGGCAACCTGGAGCACAAGGACAACGTCGCCGACATGATCAGGTTCTTCGGCGCGGGATGGCCGGGCCCATGAGCCGCTTTCTGGCGCCAGCCCTGCTCCTCCTACTGGCCGCCTGCCAAAGCTTCCCCGCCTGTACGGGCGCGGTGCCGGAGGGCGAGCGGGCGATCTTCGAGTACGAGGACATAGAGCGGCGGGATGTCCTCTACGCAATCGACGTCGACGACCCCCTCGAGCCGCTCAACCGGGGGATCTACAAGTTCAACGCCATGTTCGACCGGGCCATCTTCCTGCCGGTCACCGAGCTCTACCAGTTCGTCACGCCGACCTTCGTGCAGGATCGGGTCTCGAACGTCTTCTCGAACCTGTCGGAGATCACGACTTTCGCCAACTCGGTGCTGCAGGGCAAGATCGAGCGCGCCAGCCGGGCCCTGGTCCGCTTTCTGGTCAACTCGACGATCGGGCTGGCCGGCCTGTTCGATCCGATGACCTCCCTGGGCACCCGCCAACAGAGCGAGGACCTGGGCCAGACTCTCGGCACCTGGGGATTTCCCGCCGGGCCCTACCTCGTGCTGCCGATCCTCGGCCCCTCGAACCTGCGCGACACGTTCGGCTTCGTCGGCGAAATGGCGGCCTACCGGGCGGTCGATCCCTTCGGGGTGGCGAGCTTCGAAGGCGACCACCCCGAGATCCTCGCGCTGCGCGCCATAGACCAGCGCCATCAGGTCGGCTTGCGCTACTATCAGACCGGCTCGCCCTTCGAGTACGACCTGGTCCGCCTGCTCTACACCCGCAAGCGCCAGCTCGACGTCGAAAACTAGGGCGGATAGGGACCTAGAAGCGGCTGCAAGGCCCAAGCGGCCGGTCAGATGTCGCCTTCTTGCTCCCGGCCGGGCAGGTCGACGTAGAACCCCGCGCCCGCCTCGGGCGGGATCGGCGAACAGCGGGCAACGAGGCCCTGCTTCATGGCCGCGAGCAGCTGGCGGCCGACCGGTTGGAACAGGGTTTCGCCGCTGTCGGGCCCCGCCGGATCGAGGCGGATAACGACAGAGCGTGCCTCGTCGCGGAAGCGCTGGCGCTCGAGCATGCGCTCGATCGCCAGGCGCGCGTGGACCGCGTCGACGCCGGTCAGGTCGAGCTCGTAGTCCGCCAAACCTCCGCGCCTGGCAAGGCGCCGCAGGTCCCGTTCTTCGAGGTAGGGCATAGGGTGTCCGGCGGTAAGCTGCTAGAGATCGAGCAGCAGGC
>CAMYMY010000261.1 GCA_947259625.1 uncultured Kiloniellales bacterium
ATAGACCAGCCTCGTCTGGCGCGGCCCGGGCGCGCGTGCTATCAGCACTGCCGGGCTCGCTGAACGCTGGAAGGGGCGGCCATGCAGGACATCATCCGTCAACTCGAGGAGAAGCGCGCGGCCGCGCGCGCCGGCGGCGGCGAAAAGCGCATCCAGGCGCAGCACGAGAAGGGCAAGCTGGGCGCGCGCGAGCGCCTGGAGATCCTGCTCGACGAGGGCTCCTTCGAGGAATGGGACATGTTCGTCGAGCACCGCTGCGCGGACTTCGGCATGACCGAGAACCGGGTGCCGGGCGACGGCGTGGTGACCGGCTACGGCACGGTCAACGGCCGCCTGGTCTTCGTGTTCAGCCAGGATTTCACGGTCTTCGGCGGCTCGCTTTCCGAGGCCCACGCCGAGAAGATCTGCAAGATCATGGACAAGGCCGTGCAGGTCGGCGCGCCGGTCGTCGGCCTCAACGATTCCGGCGGCGCGCGCATTCAGGAGGGCGTCGCCTCCTTGGCCGGCTATGCCGACGTGTTCCTGCGCAACGTGACCTCCTCGGGCGTCGTACCGCAGATCTCCATGATCATGGGACCCTGCGCCGGCGGCGCGGTCTACTCGCCGGCCATGACCGACTTCATCTTCATGGTCAAGGACTCCTCCTACATGTTCGTGACCGGCCCGGACGTCGTGAAGACCGTGACCCACGAGACCGTGACCCACGAGGAGCTGGGCGGCGCGGTCACCCACACGACGAAGTCGGGCGTGGCCGACCTCGCCTTCGAGAACGACGTCGAAGCGCTGATCGAGCTGCGCCGCTTCATCGACTTCCTGCCGGCCTCCAACCGCGAGATGCCGCCGGTACGGCCGAGCGACGATCCAGCGACGCGCGAGGAGTGCTCGCTCGACAGCCTGGTGCCGGCCGACTCGAGCCAGCCCTACGACATGAAGGAGCTGATCGCCAAGGTGCTCGACGAGGGCGACTTCTTCGAGCTGCAGCCGGGCTATGCCGGCAACATCGTCATCGTCGATCAAGGCGGCGCGCTTCGTGCGCTTCTGCGACTGCTTCGACATTCCGATCGTCACCTTCGTCGACGTGCCCGGGTTTCTGCCCGGCACGGCCCAGGAGTATGGCGGCATCATCAAGCACGGAGCCAAGCTGCTGTTTGCCTTTGCCGAGGCCACGGTGCCCAAGGTGACGCTGATCACCCGCAAGGCCTACGGCGGGGCCTACGACGTGATGTCGTCCAAGCACCTGCGCGGCGACGTAAACTTCGCCTGGCCCTCGGCCGAGATCGCGGTCATGGGTCCGAAAGGCGCGGTCGAGATCATCTTCCGCGCCGACATCGGCGACACGGCCAAGATCGAGGCGCGCACCGAGGAGTACCGCGAGAAGTTCGCGAACCCCTTCGTCGCCGCCTCGCGCGGCTTCATCGACGACGTGATCTCGCCCCACGAGACGCGCCGGCGCCTCTGCAACGCGCTCGCCATGCTGCGCGACAAGCACCTCGAGAACCCCTGGAAGAAGCACGACAATTTGCCGCTATAGGGCCGTCCGTCATCGCGTCACCGTTCGGTTCCGAAGCGCCGGCGATTGTGTCTGCTCCCGGAATTCTGCATCATCGTGGGTGCCGTCAGCCAGCCGGGAGGACCGTCCGTGACCGCGCCGCAAGAGGGGATCTTTGTCGAGGAACCGCCCTGCAACACCTTTCTGGAATACGACCTGTCGCCCGGGGGTGAGCCAGCGCGGGTCCGCGCGGCCGTGGCCGCCGGCCTGGGCCTGGCGCGGCAGGACGGCCAGCACCTCGTGGTCGGGTTCGGCGACGCGCTTTGGCGGCGTCTGGCGCCCGGGCGGGCGCCGGAGGGCCTGCGTTCGTTCGCGGCGATCGGCGAGACGGGCGGCCAGCATGCGCCAGCCACGCAGCGGGACATCTGGTATTGGCTGCAAGGCCCGTGTCCGGACGCCAATTTCGATCTGGCGCTGGGTATCGACCGGGCGCTCCGCGGGGTGGCCGAGCTGAAGTTGGAGACCTCCGGCTTCAAGTACCACGGGGACCGCGACCTGATCGGCTTCGTCGACGGCACCGGCAACCCGAAGGACCGGGAGGCCAAGGCCGCGGCGGCGCTGATCCCGGGGGCGGGCGGCGGCGCCTTCGTGGTGACCCAGCAGTGGGTGCACGATCTGCCCAGTTTCGAGGCGCTGGACGTGGGCGAGCAGGAGGCCGTGGTCGGGCGCACCAAGGTCGAGGACATCGAGCTCGAGGGCCCCGCCATGCCCGCGGACTCCCACGTCAGCCGCACCGACGTGAGCGAGGACGGCGTGGCCATGAAGATCTACCGGCGCAGCGCGCCCTACGGCACGGTCCGCGAGCACGGCCTCTATTTCGTCGCCTTCGCCTGCGACCTCCACCGCTTCGACATCCAGCTGAAGCGCATGTACGGCCTGGCCGGCGACGGCCTGAGCGACCGGCTGATCGACTTCTCCCGGGCGGTCACCGGCGCCTACTGGTTCGCCCCCTCCGACGCGGACCTGGCGGCGGTCTTCGGAACGACGGGGTAAAGCGAGGCGGGACGCGGCGGGCCGGCCCTTGCCGGCCTCCCGCCTTACGGAATCGCCCGCAGCTTCAGCTCCTCGGCCGCCGCCGTTACGAATCCGTATTTGGCGTAGATCTTCTGCGCGGCATCGCTCGCCAAATAGTCGAGGTAGCTCTCGGCGTTCTTCGGGTTGCGCCCGGTCTCGAGCCGGCCGATCGCATAGCCGACCTCGCCCGCCTTGTTGAGCGGCGCGGGGATCGCCACGCCGTCGATCTTGCGGCCGTGCTTCCTGGCCTCGACCACCTCGGTGGCCCAGACGATGCCGACGTCGGCCTCGCCCTTCTCGATGCGATCCGGCGTCTCGCGGTGATGGCGCTTGGTGAACCAGGTCTTGCCCTCGATCGCCCAGCAGCCGCGGCACTCCGCGTTGCCGGTGACCCGCTCGTAGAGCCCCAGGTCGCGCAGCATGGCCGCGCCGTAGAACTTGAAGATGCCTTCGGTCAGCGGGTTGGGGTGGGACTGCACCAAGTCGTCGCGCCCCAGGTCCTTGGCGCCCAGGATCCCTTTCGGGTTGCCTTGCGCGACCATCAGCTCGAGCTTGTTGTGGATGTAGATCATGTACTGGTCCATCAAGCCCTTGCCCTTCAGGGTCTTGAGGTGGCCCAGGTTGACGCTGGCGTAGACGTCGGGGTTCCGCGCCGTGTCCTGGCCGTCGATCTTGCCCTGCTTGAGGATCTGGCCCTTGAGGATCTGGCCCGGCGGAATGGTCTCGACGTAGACCGTCGCGACCTCCGGATGCTTGGCCTGGAAGTCGCGGATCAGCTCCTCCATGACCATGAACTGGTTGCCCGCCAGATAGAGCACGAGATCGGCCGTATAGGAATCGCCGATCTTGCCGGTGTCGATCCGCCCGTCGCCGTGGAAGGTGCGGTAGTCCTTGCTGTGCCCCGCGTCCTGGGCCGGCGCCGCCCCCGTGGCGAGCCCGGTGGCCAGGATGAAAACGGCGCCCAGGACGGCGCCCTTGCCGAGAAAACGTGCCACTGTGATTTCCTCCCGATTTTCTTCTCGCGGTTTCATCCGCGATCGTGACGTCGCATTCACATATAGAGATGTACGAATATCACAATTTCGCTAGTCTGTGCGCGAAAAAGGGGCGCGCATGAAATATCCGCGCTGTTCAAACTCCAGCGGCGCCCCATAGAGTCTGATTCGGAAAGAGCAAGAGCGACTCAATGCGTGAGCTAGATCACGCGATAGATTGTCATGGCCGGGCTTGACCCGGCCATCCAGGTTTGGCTCCGGTTCCTGGATGCCCCGATCAAGTCCATGCATGACACTCGGTTGTGAATTCTCTTCTTTTCCAATGTTTTAAGTGAGGTAAGGTGAGATTGCCCGGTCATCAGTGGGCTTTATCCGGCCATCCAGGATTTGCCGGCCGCAGACGCTGTTCTGGATCACCGGGTCAAGCCCGGCGATGACAAGGAGGGTTCGCAAACTCATCGATATTGCGCGTTCAATTTGAGCCGGAATGCTACCCGACGAGCCGCAGAGATGTGTGTTACGACGACGAGCAGTGGTGGCGCGCCGGCTCTTGCACGGGCGCCGACGCCCCCGGCCGTGGCTCTTGTGCCCCCGGGGCTGGCGGGCGAAAATCCGCTATAGTTCGACTGGGCCGCGGCCGATCCGCGGGGGAAGGGGGGCGAGGTGTTCGACAAGATCCTGATCGCCAACCGGGGCGAGATCGCCTGCCGCATCATCAAGACGGCGCGGCGCATGGGCATCGCGACCGTGGCGGTCTATTCGGAGGCCGACGCGGGGACGCTGCACGTCGAGCTGGCCGACGAGGCGGTCCTGATCGGCCCGCCGGCGGCGGCCGAGAGCTATCTGGTGATCGAGAAGATCGTCCAGGCCTGCAAGGACAGCGGCGCCCAGGCGGTCCATCCGGGCTTCGGGTTCCTGGCCGAGAACGCGGGCTTCGTCGAGGCCCTGGAGGCCGCCGGCATCGCCTTCATCGGGCCGGCGACCAGGGCGATCGCCGCCATGGGCGACAAGATCGAGTCCAAGAAACTCGCCGCCGAGGCCCAGGTCAGCACCGTGCCCGGCCACATGGACCTGATCGAGGACGCGGAGCAGGCGCTCCGGATCTCGCGCGAGGTCGGCTATCCGGTGATGATCAAGGCCTCGGCCGGCGGCGGCGGCAAGGGCATGCGCATCGCCCGCGACGACGACGAGGCGCGCGAGGGTTTCCGCTCGGCGCGCAGCGAGGCCAAGTCCAGCTTTGCCGACGACCGCGTGTTCATCGAGAAGTTCATCGAGGAGCCGCGCCACATCGAGATCCAGGTGCTGGCCGACACCCAGGGCAACGCGGTCTATCTGGGCGAGCGCGAATGCTCGATCCAGCGGCGCCACCAGAAGGTCATCGAGGAGGCGCCCTCGCCCTTCCTCGACGAAGAGACCCGAGCCGCGATGGGCACCCAGGCGGTCGCCCTGGCCCAGGCCGTCGACTACCGCTCGGCCGGCACGGTCGAGTTCATCGTCGATCTCGACAGAAACTTCTATTTCCTCGAGATGAATACACGAATTCAGGTCGAACATCCCGTGACCGAGATGATCACCGGGCTCGACCTGGTGGAATGGATGATCCGCGTTGCGGCGGGCGAAAAGCTTGGCTTTAGCCAGGACCAGATAAGCCTGAACGGCTGGGCCATGGAGGCGCGGGTCTATGCCGAGGACCCGACGCGCAACTTCATGCCCTCGATCGGCCGGCTGGTGCGCTACATCGAGCCCGAGGCCGGCGGCCTGGAGAACGGCTGCAGCGTCCGGGTCGACAGCGGCGTCGTCGAGGGCTCGGAAATCTCGATGTTCTACGACCCGATGATCGCCAAGCTGGTGACCCACGGCCCCGACCGGCCGGCCGCCATCGCGGCCATGCAGGCGGCGCTGGACGGCTTTGCGATCCGCGGCATCGCCCAGAACACCAGCTTCCTGGCCGCGGTCCTGGCCCACGAGCGCTTCCACGAGGGCCGCCTGACCACCAACTTCATCGCCGAGGAGTTCCCCGACGGGTTCCACGGCGGGTCGCCGGCCGGCGAGACCCTGGCGCGGCTGCTGGCCGTGGCGGTGGTCCTGCAAAGGGTCTGGGACGCCCGCGAGGCCAGGATCAGCGGGCAGCTCGCGGGCCGCGCCAAGACCCTGGGCGACGACTGGGTGGTGGTGACCGCCGAGGACAACCACCCGGTCACTCTAAGTGAGGCCGGGGAGGGAGAGGGGGTCGGGGACGCCTACCAGGTGTCCGGCGCGGCCGGCGACCGGCTGGTCGAGAGCGCCTGGCGGCCCGGCGAGGCCTTGTTCCGGGGCCGCATCGACGGCCGGCCGGCGACGGTCCAGGTCGATCGCCGCGGGCCCTGGTGGCAGCTGACCCACGGCGGCGCGCGGCTCGAAGCCCTGGTGCTGACCGCCCGCGCCGCCGAGCTGGCCGCGCGCATGCCGCGCAAGGAGCCGCCGGACCTGTCGCGCTTCCTGCTCTCGCCCATGCCGGGGCTCCTGGTCTCGCTCGCCGTCGGGGCCGGCCAGGAGGTCAAGGCCGGCGAGGAGCTCGCCGTGGTCGAGGCCATGAAGATGGAGAACGTGCTGCGCGCCCAGCGCGACGGCGTCGTCGCGAAGGTCCATGCCGAGGCGGGCGCCAGCCTGGCCGTCGACCAGGCGATCCTGGAGTTCGAATAGCGGCGCTGGTGATGGAACAGCTCGAGCGTCCGGACGAGGCGACCTGGGACGAGCGCCGGCTGTGGTTCGAGGCGCGCGAGGCCGCGTTCGGCCGGGCCGGGGCCGGGGCGCTGTCCGAGCAGGCCTGCGCGCTGATGGTCGACCTGCAGGCCGCCTTCTGCGCCGGCGC
>CAMYMY010000262.1 GCA_947259625.1 uncultured Kiloniellales bacterium
CTTGTTGCCACGGAAATAGTCGGCCACGTTCAGCTCGGTTGTGGTGCCGGTATTCGTGCACACGGCGGCGCCGGCCAGTTCCTTGGCGCTCTTCACGCCCAGATCCTTGCGCACCATGAAGCCCTGTCCGTCGTAATAGTTGACGCCGGCAAAGTTCAGTCCCAGAGCCGTGTCGCGCACCAGCGTCCAGCCGACGGAAACGGCTTGTTGGGCACGGTCGCTCCATTGCAGCAGCATGACGGCGACGCCGTGGTCTCCGGCGGCGCGAATCGCCGCGACGACCGTTTCGTTCCTGAAGGCTTTCGCCAGTCCCTGGAGCTGGAGCGCGAATTCCTCGTCGCTGACGCTGAGGGAGGCATCCACCGCCAGGATCAGCTCGAGCTGCACGCGTTCGGCGCGAACCGCCGTCGGCGAGCCGAGGGCGAAGCAAAGCAAGGCCAAGGCGCCGAGCCCCGGTGAGCGGAGAATAGCGGTCAAGGTTCAGTTTCCGGCGAGCCACTCCTCGAACCGCCGATCCATCCTGTCCTGGTTGTCGGACCACCAGTCGAAGTCGTTCTGCACGGCAGTCTGCGAATTGTCTTCCGAGGTCGGCAGCTGCCATTTCATCTCCGGGCCGATCAGCGCCATCGACGAGCGGCGCGCCGGGCCGTAGGAGATGTACTTGCTTTGGTCGGCGAGCCTTTGTGTGTCGGTCGAAAAGGCGACGAAGTCCAAGGCCGTCTTCAGGTTCTTCGTGCCCTTGACGATGGCCCAGAGGTCGAAATCCCAGATCTGGCCGTCCCACACGATGACGTAGGGCCTGCCCTCCTTGACGATCGGATCGTAGAGACGCCCGTTGTAGACCGAGGTCATGACGACATCGCCGGCGGCGAGCATCTTCGGCGGGTCCGACCCGACCTCCCACCACACGACATGGTCCCTGATCCTGTCCAGGATCTTGAAGGCCCGGGCGACGCCGCCGGGCTTGGCCAGCTCCTCGTAGACCCTGTCCGGCGCAACGCCGTCGGCCATCAGCGCCCACTCGATGTTCACGCGCGGCGACTTGCGCAGCCCGCGCTTGCCGGGAAATCTCTCGACGTCGAAGAAATGCGCGATCGTGCGGGGCTTGTCGCCCGGGAACCGGGTCACGTCGTAGGCGTAGACCGTCGCCCAGACGACCTCGCCGACGGCGCAGTCCTGCAGGGCGTGGGGCAGGAAATCCTCGTATATCGACAGGCCGTCGTCGCCGGGCGGCAGGATCGTGTGGGGGATCGTCTCGAACAGGCCCGCGTCGCAGCCGCGTATGGCGTCCGACAGCTCGACGTCGACCACGTCCCAGAGGATCTCGCCGGTTTCGACCTGCCGCGCGACTTGTTCGAGGCCGCCGTTGTAGTCCACGACGTTGAACCGGACGCCGGTCTTCTCGGTGAAGGGCTTCATATAGGCTTCGACCTGGCTGTTCGTATAGGCGCCGCCCCAGGAGACCACGGTCAAAGGCTCGGCGGACCTTGCCGGAGCGGCCGGGACCAGAGCGCTAAGGACCGTGCAGACGACCGCCAGCGGCGAAGCGGTCCGAAGCCGTAGGTGTGCCATTGCTGCCGACCCCGCTCGACGGCCCCTCAGGTGGACCGTATGCCTCGCAGGCGCTCGTTGCGCCGGCGCAGGCCTTCCAGCACCGACATCAACACGATCGAGAAGGTGATCAGCAGGGTCGCCACCGCCAGGATCGTCGGGCTGATCTGCTCGCGGATGCCGGCCCACATCTGGCGCGGGATGGTGCGCTGCTCGAAGCCGGCGAGGAAGAGCACGACGACGACCTCGTCGAAGGAGGTGATGAAGGCGAAGAGCGCGCCGGAGATGACCCCCGGCAGGATCAGCGGCACGATCACCTTGAAGAAGGTGCGGGTGGGATCGGCGCCGAGGCTGGCCGAGGCCCGGGTCAGCGAGTGGTCGAAGCCGACCAGGGTGGCGGTCACCGTGATCACCACGAAGGGCGTGCCCAGCGCCGTGTGCGCCAGGATCAGGCCCAGATAGGTCTGCGCCAGGCCGATCTTGGAGTAGAAGAAGTACATGCCGGCCGCGGTGATGATCAGCGGCACGATCATCGGCGAGATCAGGACGCCCATGACCGCCGTGCGGTAGGGCATGTAGGCCCGGCTCAGGCCCAGGGCCGCCAGCGTGCCGAGGAAGGTCGCCAGCAGGGTCGAGAAGATCGCGACGATGAAGCTGTTCTTGATCGAATGGACCCACTGCGGGTTGTTGAAGATGTCCTCGTACCAGCGCAGGGAATAGGCCTCCGGCTCGAGCCGCAGCATGCTCTCGTTGAAGGTGAAATAGGGCTCGGCGTTGAACGAGAGCGGCACGATCACCAGGATCGGCATGATCAGGAACAGGAAGATCAGGCCGCACAGCACCCGGAAGCCGTAGTACCAGCTCCGTTCCAGGGGTCCCGCATAGGGCGGCAAGGCAGCCATGATTCTAACCCAGCTTCATGTTGTCGATGCCGACGATACGGTTGTACAGCCAGTAGAGCGCCAAGACCCCCAGCAGCAGGATGCCGCCGAGCGCCGCGGCCAGGCCCCAGTTCAGCGACTTCTGCATGTGGAAGGCGATGAAGTTGCTGATCAGCTGGCCGGTCCGCCCGCCGACCAGGGCCGGCGTGATGTAGTAGCCGATCGCCAGGATGAACACGAGGATCGAGCCCGCGCCGATGCCCGGGACCGTTTGCGGGAAATACACCGTCCAGAAGGCCCTCGGCGGCGTCGCGCCGAGCGATCTGGCGGCGCGCATGTAGCTCGGCGAGATGGTCTTCATGACGCTGAACAGCGGCAGCACCATGAACGGCAGCAGGATATGCACCATGGCGATCACCGTGCCGGTCATGTTGTAGATCATCTGCAGCCGGTTGTCGTCGCCGATCAGCCCGAGCCACACGGCGATGTCGTTCAGCACCCCCTCGGTCTGCAGCAGGACGATCCACGAGGTGGTGCGGACCAGCAGCGAGGTCCAGAACGGCAGCAGCACCATGATCATCAGCAGGTTGCTGATCCCGGTCGGCAGGGTCGCCATCAGATAGGCGATCGGGTAGGCGAGAAGCAGGCAGAGGCCGGTGATCAGCAAGCTGACCCACAAGGTCCGAACGAACAGGGGAACGTAGATCTGCCGGTCCTCGGGCTGCGAGACGATGTTGCCCTCGGCGTCGTATTGCATGTCGACGGCCGCCAGGTAGTAGGACAGGGTATAGGGGGCTCCGATCTGCTTCAGTCTGGCCCAAAGATCCGGGTCGCCCCATTTCTTATCGATCTTGAGGAAGGCCTCCTTGTAGGGCCCCTGCTTGATCCTTTTCAGCCTGCGCGCGGTCTTGGTGATCGTGCTGCGCGAGCCGGGCATCTCGTAATTGAGCCGGGTCGCCACCTTGCCGATGGTCCGCGCCTTGCTCCCCGCCACCATCTCCTCCGCCAGGATCGCGAAGACCGGCTCGTCCGGGACCTCCCCGAATTTCCAGGTCTCGAGCGCCGCCAGCGTTCTCGGCAGGGTCTCGGCCACGACCGGGTTGTCGACCGAGCGGAAGGTCATGTCCAGGATCGGGACGATGAAGGTAATGAGGATGAAGGCCAGCAGCGGCAGTACGAGGGCGAAGGCCGCGATCTTCTTGCGCCGTTCCGCCTGCGCCAGCCTGCTCTTCAGCGGGACGCCGTCGGCGGTGGTGATGACCGTTTGATCCGCGGTGATCTCTGCCATGGTCCCGTCGCCAATGAAGCTCGGATATTCCTCAATCAAGGCCCGGAGCAAAGTCCGAACGGAGAGCGGAGCGATCCGCCCCCCGTTCGAGGCTCAGGTCTCTATTTGGCCAGCCAGGCGGCGAACCTTTCGTTCATCTCGTCCTGATGGTCCGCCCACCACTCGAAATTGTTCTGGAGGGCGTTCTTGAAGTTCTCGGTGTAGGTCGGCATGTGCGGCTGCATGTCCGGCGCCACCAGGGGCAGCGAGGACTTGCGCACCGGCCCGTAGGAGATCCACTTGGCCTGGTCGGCGAGGCGCTGGGTGTCGGTCGAGAACTTGATGAAGTCGAGAGTCTGCTTCAGGTTCTTCGAGCCCCTGGGGATGCCCCAGAGGTCGAGGTCCCAGACCTGGCCGTCCCAGACGATCTCGAAGGGCTTCTTCTCCGTGAAGATCGCGTTGAACAGGCGGCCGTTGTAGGCCGTCGTCATGGCGACCTCGCCGTCGGCCAGCATCTGCGGCGGCTGGGCACCGGCCTCCCACCAGATCACGTCGTCCTTGATCCGGTCGAGCGCCGCGAAGGCGCGGTCGACGCCTTCGGGCGTGGACAGCACCTCGTAGACCTTGTCCACCGGGACGCCGTCGCCGATCAGCGCGAACTCGAGCTGCGGCTTCGGACCCTTGCGCATGCCGCGCTTGCCGGGGAACTTCTTGACGTTGAAGAAGTCGGCCATGGTCGTCGGCTTTTCACCGGGGAACTTCGTCGTGTCGTAGGCGTAGACCGTCGACCAGACGATGGTGCCGACCGCGCACTCGTGGACGGCGCCCGGGACGAAGTCCTTGGCCGCGGGCGTGCCGTCGGGAGCCGGCGGCAGAATCGAGATGTCGATGGTCTCCAGGATGCCCTCGTCGCAGCCGAGCACGACGTCCGAGAGCTCCAGGTCGACCGCGTCCCAGGTCACGTTGCCGGCCTCGACCTGGGCGCGGATCTCGGCCAGTCCGCCGTTGTAGTCCGCCGAGTTGATCTTGATCCCGGTCTTCGCCGTGTAGGGCTTGTGATAGGCCTCGAGCTGGCTCTTGGTATAGGCGCCGCCCCAGGACACGATGGTGAGCGCCTTCTGGGCCAGCGCCGGCGCAGCGGTCAGCAGGCCCGCCGCGGCAATCGCCGCCGTCAGCGTGGTGTACTTGGTCAAACCTTTCATCGATCACTGTCTCCCTGTTTGCCGCCGCCCGAGCGGCGGCGCGTTGCACTTGCTCTCTCCGCGCCCGTCTGCGCCGCCGGGTCGAAGGCGGCGGCGCGTCCGGGCCTGTCAGCCGGCGCCTAGATCACGTCGAGCGCCCGGCAATCCTCGGCCTGCCACCCGATCTTCACCGTCTCTCCCGGCTTCAGGTGGACATGGCCCGAGGCGTTCGGCACCTTGACGATGAAATCGTCGTGGCCGCAGACGTTCACCCGGGTGCGCATGTGGTCGCCCAGATAGATCAGCTCCTCGACCCGGGCCTCGAAGACGTTGGGGACGCTGCCCTCGTCCGGATTGACGAAGACCCGTTCCGGCCGCAGCGACAGCGTGGATCGGGTGCCGGCTCCGGCGATGTTCACGGCCAGCGCCTTGACCGTCCCGCCGCCGTCGATCTCGATCGAGCAGGTCGTCCCGTTGACGCCGCTCACCTTGCCCAGCAGCCTGTTGTTCTCGCCGATGAACTGGGCGACGAAGGCGTTGTCCGGCAGCTCGTAGAGCGCCTCTGGGCTGGCCAGCTGCTGGATCACGCCGTCGTTGAACACGGCGATGCGGTTCGACATGGTCAGCGCCTCGGACTGGTCGTGGGTGACGTAGACCACGGTG
>CAMYMY010000263.1 GCA_947259625.1 uncultured Kiloniellales bacterium
GGCGGTTCGACCTGCCGCGGCCCCTGATCGGACGCGACACCCTGGACTTCTCCTTCTCCGGCCTCAAGACCGCCGTGCGCCATAAGGCACACGCGCTCGGGCTGTCGGCGCCCGGGCCCGACCCGCAGGCCGCAAACGACCTCGCCGCCGGGTTCCAGGCCGCCGTCGGCGACGTGCTCGCCGACCGCTGCCGGCGCGCCCTGGCACGCTTCCAGGAAGACTACGACCAGGCCGGCCCCCTGGTGGTCGCCGGCGGGGTAGCGGCCAACGGCTATCTGCGCGGGAGGCTCGCGGCGGCGGCCGAGGCGGGCGGCGCGCGGTTTATGGCGCCGCCGCGGGCGCTCTGCACGGACAACGCGGCGATGATCGCCTGGGCCGGGATCGAGCGCTTGGCGCGCGGGCTCACCGACCCGCTCGACTTCGCCCCCCGGCCGCGCTGGCCGCTCGAGGAGCTGGCGGGAAGCGCGGCATGATCATCCAGAGCATCGGCATCATCGGCGCGGGCGCCTGGGGTACCGCGCTCGCCCAAACGGCGCTCCGGGCGGGCCGGGATGTCGTGCTTTGGGTGCGCGAGCCGGGGTTGGCCGAGACGATCAACCGGGACCACGAAAATCCGGACTACCTGCCGGGGGTCCCGCTCGGTCCGGAGCTTCGGGCGACCGGCGACCTGGCCGAGGCGACGGCCGCGGACAGCGTGCTGCTGGTCACCCCGGCGCAGCATCTGCGCGAGACCGCGGGCGCGCTGGAGCCGCATCTGGCCGAGACGGCCACGATCGTGGTCTGCGCCAAGGGCATCGAGCAGCGGAGCGGCGCCCTGATGACCGAGGTCGTGGCCGAGACTCTGCCCGGCCGGCCCCGGGCCGTGCTGTCCGGGCCGACCTTTGCCGCCGAGGTGGCGCGGGGCCTGCCGACCGCCGTGACCCTGGCCGCCGACGACGCGGCGCAGGGCGCGGCGCTGGTCGTGGCCCTCGGCAGCAACCGCTTTCGCCCCTACCTGTCCGACGATCCGATCGGCGCGGAGATCGGCGGCGCGGTCAAGAACGTGATCGCGATCGCCTGCGGCATCGTCGCCGGGCGCCGGCTGGGCGACAACGCGCGTGCGGCCCTGATTACCCGCGGCCTAGCCGAGATCGTCCGCCTGGGCCTGGCCAAGGGGGGGCGGAGCGAGACCCTGATGGGCCTGTCCGGCCTGGGCGACCTTACGCTCACCTGCTCGGCCCTGCAATCGCGCAACTTCTCCCTCGGCGCCGCCCTGGGCGAGGGCCGCGCGCTCGACGAGATCCTGGCCGAACGCCGTTCGGTCGCCGAGGGCGTCTTTTCCGCCGCGGCGATCACCGGACTCGCGGAGAGCCTCGGAATAGAGATGCCGATCGTCTCCGCGGTCGATGCCGTGCTCAACCGCGGCACCGACATAGACGCGACCATCGAGGGCCTGCTCGCCCGACCGTTTCGCGCCGAACTGAGTTGACCCGTTACAGCCGAGAGGAAGGTGCCATGCTCTACACGATCCATTGCGTCGACAAGCCCGACCGGGGCGAGGCCCGCAAGGCCAACCGCACCGCGCATCTCGGCTACCTGAGCACCTACGGCGACCAGGTGGTGCAGGCCGGGCCATTGCTGAGCGAGGACGGCGAGTCCATGATCGGCAGCCTGCTGATCATGGATCTCGAAAACCGCGCCGAGGCCGAGGAGTTCGTCGCCGGGGACCCCTACACCATGGCCGGTCTGTTCGAGGCCGTGACCATCGCGCGCTGGAAGATCACAGTGCCGCCCGAGTGATTGGGCCTTGCCAGATTTCGCGGAACCGGCCCGCTCCCCCTCCCGGCCACCCACGGAATCGTATGCTACGGGTGGCCGGGAGGGGGAGCGGGCCGGCGCCGAAGCCAAGCAAACCCAAAACGCTCTACCGCCGGCCGCCGGCCAGGCGCGTGGCCTCGGGGTGGGCGCGCAAGCGGGCCATGGCCCAGACACCGAGGAAGGGGCCGATAGCGAGCGGCGCGAAGGCGTAGCGCCAGCCCAGCCAGTCGACCCACAGCGGCATCAGGTGGATCGTGACCAGCGTCAGGGTGAAGCCGAGCGCGGTCTGCAGGGTCAGCATGGTTCCGACCAGATGACGGTTCGACAGCTCGGCGATGCTGGCGGAGAACTGCGCCGAGTCGGCCACGATCGCGACGCCCCAGACCAGGCAGAGCGCGGTTAGGAGCCAGGAATCGCCGCCGTAGAGCAGCCCCACCGTGGCGGCGCAGAGGCCGCTCACCGCCATGGGCCAGCATGGTCAAGGTCGTGCGGCCCAGCCGGTCGGCGAAGACCCCGCCCGCCAGACAGCCCAGCGCGCCGACGCCGACCGTGGCGAAGGTCGCCAGCTTGGCCGCCGGCGCAGCGGTCTCCGGGCCCAGGCTGAGCGCGAAGCTGGCGTGCAGGAAGACGCCGACCCAGGCCCACATGGCGTAGAGCTCCCACATGTGGCCCAGGTATCCGAGGTTGGCGAGCCGCACCGGCTTGATCTTCCAGGCCCAGAGCACGGCCCCGGGGTTGAACCGGGGGGCCGCGGCGACGTTGGGGCCGAGCCCCACCAGGTTTATGAGGACGGCCGCGAAAAGGGCCGAGACCGAGGCCGCGGCCAGGGTGAAGCGCCAGTCGATGCCGCCCAGGGCATTGAACAGGTGCGGCGTGGCCGAGCCCAGGGTCAGCGCGCCGACCAGCAGGCCCACGACCAGGCCCATGTCTCCCTTGGCCCAGGTCGCGGCGAGCTTCATGCCGACCGGATAAATCCCGGCCATGCAGGCCCCGGTGACGACACGGGCGAGCAGGGTCCAGCCCGAGTCCGGCCCGAAGACGAGGATCGCGGCGTTGGCGGCGGCCGCGATCAGGGCCGCGACCATGAAGAAGCGCCGGGGGTCCAGGCGGTCGGCCAGGCCGAGCAGCGCGCTGCCGAGCGACCCCAGCACGAAGCCCGCCTGGACGCTGCTGGTGAAGAGCGACTGGGCGAACCCGCCGAGCCCGTATTCGGCGGTCAGCGCCGGCACCACTGCCGAGGCCGAGAACCAGAGCGCCATGGCCGCGACCTGGCAGGCCGAAAGCACGCCCAGCGAGGCCCATTTCGAGGCCCCGACGACCCGGACCGGCCCCGCAAGGTCTGCCACGCGACGGTTTCCTCCCACCACGAAACCAGCTAACAGTCTAGGGACGATTCGAGGAGTCACATCTTCGCGAGGGGAAGGGGAATGGCTTACTGGTTGATGAAGTCGGAGCCGGGCGCCTGGTCCTGGGAGGACCAGCTGCGCGACGGCGTGGCCGAATGGGACGGGGTGCGGAACCATCAGGCCGCCAACAACATGAAGGCCATGGTGCCGGGCGACCGGGTCTTCTTCTACCATTCGGTCGACGAGAAGCGGATCGTCGGCATCGTCGAGGTCGTGAAGATCTACTACCCCGACCCGAGCGATCCCTCGGGCCGCTTCGGCATGGTCGACGTCAAGGCGGTCAAGCCCATGGCCCGGCCGGTCACCCTGGCCGAGATCAAGGCCGAGCCCCGGCTCGAGAACCTCGCCCTGGTGCGCCAGTCGCGCCTTTCGGTCCTGCCGGTCGCACCCGAGGAATGGGCGCTCATCTGCGCCATGGGCGAGACCGAGGCGTGACAAAGGCGCCGGGACCCGGCCGCCGCGCGCTGTGCCGGCTCGACGGGATCGAGGACGGCGAAGGCAAGGGCTTCACCCTCGGCGAGGGCCCGGACGCCCTCGAAATCGTGGTCGTGCGCGAGGGCGAGCGGGTCTACGGCTACGTCAACTCCTGCCCGCACACCGGCACCCCGCTGGAATGGGTCGAGAACGAGTTCATGAGCGAGGACGGCGGATACATCCTGTGCCATACCCACGGCGCGCTGTTCCGCATCGAGGACGGCCATTGCGTGGCCGGACCCTGCGCCGGTGACGCTCTACGCCCGGTCGCGGTCGAGCGCGACGGCACGGACCGGGTCGTCCTGGTCCTGGAACGGCCCCGCGCGGCCCTGGGCTGACCCGCCGCTGACCCGCCCGGCCGAGGGCCGTCTCCCCGCAAGTCAACCGGCGGTCCTTGTCTCCCCCGGAAAATCCGTAAATAATCCCAACGAGCCGAATAGGGGGGTCCGCACCGACAGGCGGTGCCCAGGACGCAAACTCACTCTGGAGGAGGGAGCCTCAGAAGATGACGGAAACCAAGGTCTTTCCCGTGCCCGAGGACCTCGCCAAGTCGGCCTGGTGCGACGAGGCGGAGTATTTCAAGCTTTACGAGCAATCCGCGAACGACCCCGAGGGGTTCTGGGCCGAACAGGGCAAGCGGATTCATTGGTTCAAGCCCTACACCAAGGTCAAGGACGTGTCCTTCGGACCGGGCGACGTTCATATCAAGTGGTTTCACGACGGCACCACGAACGCCTGCTACAACTGTGTCGACCGGCACCTCCCGACCAAGAAGGACGACACCGCCATCATCTGGGAGGGCGACGATCCCTCGGTCGCCAGGCACATCACCTACGGCGAGCTCTACGAGAGCGTGGCCCGCCTCGCCAACGCGCTGAAGGCGCGCGGCATCAAGAAGGGCGACCGGGTCACCATCTACCTGCCAATGATTCCCGAAGCGGCCTACGCCATCCTGGCCTGCGCGCGGATCGGCGCGGTCCATTCGGTGGTGTTCGGCGGCTTCTCGCCGGATTCCCTGGCCGGACGGATCCAGGACTGCGACTCCAACTGCGTCATCACCGCCGACGAGGGCGTGCGCGGCGGCCGCAAGGTCCCGCTCAAGGCCAATGCCGACAAGGCGGTCGAGAGCTGCCCCAGCGTCGAAACCGTCTTCGTCGTGCAGCACACCGGCGGCGAGGTCGCCTGGACCGAGGGCCGCGACGTCTGGGCCCACGAGGCCTGCGCGGCGGTCTCGGACGACTGCCCGGCCGAGCAGATGAACGCCGAGGACCCGCTGTTCATCCTCTATACCTCCGGCTCGACCGGCAAGCCCAAGGGCGTGCTGCACACGACCGGCGGGTACATGGTCTTTGCCGCCATGACCCACCAGTACGTCTTCGACTACCACGACGGCGAGATCTTCTGGTGCACGGCGGACGTCGGCTGGGTCACGGGGCACAGCTACATCGTCTACGGACCGCTGGCCAACGGCGCCACCACCGTGATGTTCGAGGGTGTTCCCAACTATCCGGACGCCTCGCGCTTCTGGCAGGTCTGCGACAAGCACAAGGTCGACATCTTCTACACCGCGCCGACCGCGATCCGGGCGCTGATGCGCGAGGGCGACGACCCGGTCGCTAAGACAAGCCGCAAGTCGATCCGTCTGCTCGGCACCGTCGGCGAGCCGATCAACCCCGAGGCCTGGCTCTGGTACTACAACGTGGTCGGCGACGGGCGCTGCCCGATCGTCGACACCTGGTGGCAGACCGAGACCGGCGGCATCCTGATCACGCCGCTGCCCGGCGCCACGCCGCTGAAACCGGGCTCGGCGACCCGGCCCTTCTTCGGGATCAAGCCGCTGCTGGTCGACGGCGAGGGCAAGCGATGATGCGCACGGTCTACGGCGACCACGAGCGCTTCATTCAGACCTACTTCAGCACCTATCCCGGCCGCTACTTCACCGGCGACGGCTGCCGGCGCGACGAGGACGGGTACTACTGGATCACCGGGCGGGTCGACGACGTGATCAACGTCTCGGGCCACCGCATGGGCACCGCCGAGGTGGAGAGCGCGCTGGTCGCCCACCACCAGGTCGCCGAGGCCGCGGTCGTCGGCGCGCCGCACGACATCAAGGGCCAGGGCATCTACGCCTATGTGACCCTGAATGCCGGCGAGGAACCCTCGGACGCGCTCAAGAAGGAGCTGGTCGCCTGGGTGCGCAAGGAGATCGGCCCGATCGCCTCGCCCGACTGGCTGCAGTGGGCGCCGGGCCTGCCCAAGACGCGCTCGGGCAAGATCATGCGCCGCATCCTGCGCAAGATCGCCGAGGACGACTACAGCAATCTGGGCGACACCTCGACGCTCGCCGACCCCGGCGTGGTCGACGACCTGGTCGACAACCGCCAGAACCGCGGGTAAGCCGGCCGGGGCAAGGCATACTTGGCGAGGGCCGGCCCGAGCGCCGGCCCTTTTTCCTCGCCGGCGCACGGCATGTGGTGGCGGCACCCAGACCCTAAGACAGGGGCAACCATCCGCGAGACGGCCCCATGCGCGAAGCGAAACCACCGCCGGACTTTCCGCCGACACCCCGGACCCGGGTCAAGCGCTTGTCCGACTGCGCTCGTTACGACCGCGAAACGATTTACGCGATCCTCGACGCCGGCCTGCTCTGCCATGTCGGCTATGTGATCGACGGCCAGCCCTACGTGACGCCGACCGCCTATTGGCGCCAGGGCGAGCGGGTCTACTGGCACGGCTCCTCGGCCAGCCGCATGCTTCGCCGCCTCGAGGAGGGGGTGCCGGTCTGCTTCACGGTCGCCCTTTTGGATGGATTGGTGCTGGCGCGCTCGGGCTACAACAGCACCCTCAACTACCGCTCGGTGATGGCCCTGGGCACCGCCCGGCCGGTCGAGGGCGAGGCCGCGAAGCTCGCGGCGCTCGAGGCCTTCAGCGAACGCCTCACGCCGGGACGCTGGGCCGAGCTGCGGCCGGTCGCCAAGCAGGAGCTGAAGGCCACCCTGGTCCTGTCGCTGAAGCTCGAGGAGGTCTCGGCCAAGCTGTGCAGCGGCCCGCCGGTCGACGACGAGGCGGACTACGAGGACGACGTCTGGGCCGGCGTGGTGCCGCTGCGCCGTGTCGCCGGGCCGCCGCAAGCCGATCCGCGGCTCGCGCCCGGAACCGCGGCGCCCGCGTACCTGGACGCCATTGAGATCGACGAGCTCCTTTCGCAGGGTGCGCGTTCCGACTAACCTTCCGCCCCCGAAAGGCCAACCAAGAGCGAGACAGCGAGATGCGCGAAGCGAAACCACCGCCGCCCCAAGACTTCCCGCCGACCCCCCGGACCCGGGTGAAACGCTTGGGCTACCGGGCTTGTTACGATCGCGAAACGGTTTATGGCATCCTCGATGCCGGCCTCGTCTGCCACGTCGGCTACGTCATCGACGGCCAGCCCTACGTCACGCCGACCGCCTACTGGCGCGACGGCGACCGGGTCTACTGGCACGGCTCCTCGGCCAGCCGCATGCTGCGCCGCCTCAAGGAGGGCGTGCCGGTCTGCTTCACCGTGGCCCATCTGGACGGTCTGGTGCTGGCGCGTTCGGGCTTCCACAGCTCGATCAACTACCGCTCGGTCATGGCCTTCGGCACGGCCGAGCCAGTCACCGGCGAGGTCGCCAAGCTGGCGGCCCTCGAGGCCTTCAGCGAGCGGATCACGCCGGGCCGCTGGGCCGAACAGCGCGCCCCGACCAAGCAGGAGCTCAAGGCGACGCTGGTCATGTCGCTCGAGCTCGAGGAGGTCGCGGCCAAGGTGCGCGACGGTCCGCCGGCCGACGACGAGGAGGACTACGCGCTGGACGTCTGGGCCGGAGTCGTGCCGGTCCGCCGGGTGATCGACCCGCCCGAGGACGATCCGCGCCTGATTCCGGGCATCGCCGCGCCGGATTATCTGGGCGCCGTGAAGATCGACTGAAGGAACCGGGCAGGGCCATGACTCACGTTCGTTCGATCTTGGGCGGGGATATCCAGGACCGCCCGTCGGGACTGTGGCCGGCCAGGCCCACTCTCTCGGGTCAGGGCGTCGCGCTCGAGCCTATCGATCCGCAACGCCATGGGTCCGACCTGTTTGCGCTGTCCCACGGCGGCGACAAGACGCGTGATCTCTGGACCTATTTGCCTTATGGGCCGTTCGCCGACGCGGCCGCGTTCGACAGCTGGCTGCGGGACTGTGCCGCCGCAGCCGATCCCATGTTCTTCGCCGTGCGGGACCGGCAGTCGGGCCAAGCGGCGGGCATGGCCAGCTACCTCAACGTTCATCCTCAAAACGGCGTGGTCGAGATCGGACACATCTGGTTCGCGCCCATTCTGCAGGGCACGCGCCAGTCCACCGAAGCCTTGTTCTTGATGATCAGCCACGCCATCGACGATCTCCGCTACCGCCGCATGGAATGGAAGTGCAACGCGCTCAACGAGGCCTCGCGCCGCGCGGCTCTGCGGCTCGGGTTCACCTTCGAGGGCATCTTTTACCAGCACATGATCGTCAAGGGTCGCAACCGGGATACGGCATGGTTTTCGATCCTCGATCGCGAATGGCCCGACATCAGGGCGAACTTCGAGGCGTGGCTATCGCCGGACAACTTCGATCCGCAAGGTCGACAGCGGCGGTCCCTTGCAGACCTCAATCGGGGGACGGAATAGATTTCTTGGACTTGCGGCGGCCCGGACCTTCACCCAATCTTTGAGTCTCGTTCGGATGTTTCGGTACCGAAACGAAGCTGGAGGACCGTAGAACCGTGTCGCTGCGCGGCCCACTAGAGACCACCTGGACGACGCTCCTGCCGGGCGTCTTCGTACTGCTGTGGAGCACCGGCTTCATCGGCGCCAAGCTCGGCCTGCCCTAAGCCGAGCCGATGACCTTTCTGGCCCTGAGCTTCGCCATCGCGGGCGGGCTGCTCCTGCTGGTCGTGCTGTCCTTCCGCGCGCCCTGGCCGCGCTCCTCGTGCGAAATTGGGGTCAGACTCGATTTAATATGCCCGGTCCTTCGAGCGCCGTGGCACTGCCGAGACTAAATCGAGTCTGACCCCAATTTTCTGGCGCCCGGCTTGGCTTGCGGTAAGCTCGCCGCCCATAACCGCGCAGAACGCCACCACCGCCCGGGGCGCGGCACTGACCGCGCTGCCGGGCGTCTTCGTCTTGCTGTGGAGCACCGGCTTCATCGGCGCCAAGCTCGGCCTGCCCTATGCCGAGCCGATGACCTTCCTGGCCCTGCGCTTCGCGATCGCCGGCGGGCTGCTGCTGGCGGCCGTGCTGGCCTTCCGCGCGCCCTGGCCGCGCTCCTGGGCCCAGGCCGGACACATCGCGGTGGCCGGGCTGTTGCTGCACGGCGTGTATCTGGGCGGCGTCTTCGCCTCGATCGATCTGGGCGTCGAGGCCGGCGTGTCCGCCTTGATCGTCGGCATCCAGCCGCTGCTGGTCGCCGCCGCCGCAGCGCCCCTGCTGGGCGAGCGCGTGACGCGTCTTCAGTGGCTCGGCCTGATGCTCGGGCTCACTGGCGTCACCCTGGTGGTCTGGCGCAAGCTCGGCCTCGGCCTCGGCACGCCGCTCGGCATGGGGCTGTCCGTCCTGGCTCTGTTCGGCATCGCCGGGGCCACCCTCTACCAGAAGCGCTTCTGCGCCGACATGCCGCTGAGGAGCGGCAACATGGTCCAGTTCGCCGCCGCGGCCCTGGCGACCGGCCTGCTGGCCTTTCTGTTCGAGACGCGGACGATCGTCTGGTCCGGCGAGTTCGTCTTCGCGCTCGTGTGGCTGATCCTCGTGCTGTCGCTGGGTGCCTTCACCCTGCTCTACATCCTGATCCGGCGCGGCGCGGCGGCGCGGGTCGCCAGCCTGTTCTACCTGGTCCCGGCCTCGACCGCGCTGATCGCCTGGGGACTGTTCGGCGAGCGGTTCGGGCCAACCGCGCTGGCCGGCATGGCGCTGACGGCCCTCGGCGTCGCCCTGGTCAACCTCCGCCGTTAGCGCGTTTGCGCTGCGCTTGGACTCGGGCGCCGGCCCTCTCGCCCTCCCGGCCACCCACGGGATCGTATGCTATGGGTGGCCGGGAGGGGGAGAGGGCTGGTGCCGCGAAGCCTGAGAACGCGTTAACTGCCGGCGCGGCGGGTGGCCTCGGCCTGCCTGGTGCGGATGTCCTCGGGCCAGCGCGACTTGATGTAATCCAGGGTGGCCCGGATCTCCTCGTCGCTCAGCACCTCGGCAAAGCCCGTCATGGTCGTCTTGTAGCCGGCCGGCGCGAAGGCGGCGGTCCCCTGCTTGGTGATGTCGAAGAGCTGTGCGTCCGGGTGATGCCAGGTGTGGCCGGTGGCGTCGTGCGGCGGCGCCGGCAGGGTGCCGTCGGCCCGGCGACTGCGCCAATCGGGCTCGCCCTCGAGCTCGGCGCCGTGGCAGGCTGCGCAATGGGCCTCGTAGACCTGCCGGCCGAGCGCCAGGCGCTCCGCGGAAGATTTCCCCTCGCTGCCGAACAGGCCCAGGACGATCGCGCCGAGCGCGCCGAGGCCGATCAAAACGATGGCGCCGGCGATCCACCAGAACCTCTTCATGCCCCCTCCCTACATCTCCTCTGCGCGCTTCGGCCAGACGGCCAGCAGCGGCATCGCCACCATATCACTGCACGGAATGCACGCACCAGGGGGCGCGGCGTCCGCCGTCGTAGGCGCGCGCCAGGCCGGCGGCGAGCAGCGCCCGGCCGAGGTCGAGACCCGCCGCGGACTCGACCCGGGCCAGGACCCGGCCCGCGTACTTGCCGTTCCGGATGTCGTGCAGCCGGACCGCCGCCGGCGCGCGGGCGCCGGCCGGCCGCAGGCGGGCGCTCAGGAAGGCCCGCGCCCGGTCGGCCAGGACGCGCTCGCGCGGACAGTCCGACCTGGCCTCGGGCGCGTCGATGCCCGCCAGGCGGACACGGGTCGTAAGCTCCTGGCCCAGCCAGATGCGCGCCCTGACCTCCAGGGTGTCGCCGTCGACCACCGCGGTGCGGAAACCCGGAGCCCGCGAGCAGCCAGACCAGCGCCAAGAGTCCCGCGGCCCAGGGCCGTTGCGTCGGGTGCCACAAGGTCATGCATGGGATAATCGGACAAAAATAGGAACAAATCAAGAACGAAAGGCATTTCGTCCTGCGCAACCCGGGGGAGGACCCCGGTCAGAAATCGACGCAGCGGCCGTTGATCTCCCAGTCGCCGTAGCGGGTCGGCTCCGGCCCGCCGGGACCGCCGATCTCCTTCGGCTTTTCGGCCTCGGCCTTCGTGGCGGCCTTCCCCGCCTTGTCCCCGGCCTTCGGCCCGGTCGCCGGCGTCGGCCTAGCACGCGGCGCGGGCCGTGCCGGCTTGGGGACGTGGCGCTTGAAACGGTCGCTCATGGCCTTGGTATGGCACGCCGCCGACCCTCTGCCAAGGCTTGACGGGCTCTGCCGCCGGGCCCACCTGACAGACGGACGGGAAGGAGCGAAAATCAGGGCCATGAACTATCTGCGCACCTCGATTCTGCTGGCCGCCATGACGGCGCTGTTTCTGGCTGTCGGCTACATGATCGGCGGCGAGGCCGGCATGGTCATCGCCTTCGCCGTGGCGCTGGGCATGAACGCCTTCGCCTATTGGAACTCGGACAAGCTGGTGCTGCGCATGTACGGCGCCCAGGAGGTCGGCCGCCGTGACGCGGCGGCGCTCCACGGCATCGTCGAGCAGCTGGCCCACAACGCCGGCCTGCCGATGCCGAAGGTCTACATCATCGACAACGACCAGCCCAACGCCTTTGCCACCGGGCGCAACCCGGAGAACGCCGCGGTCGCGGCCACCACCGGGCTGCTGCGCCGGCTCTCCTCGGAGGAAACCGCCGGCGTGCTGGCGCACGAGATGGCCCACGTCAAGAACCGCGACACGCTCACCATGACGATCACCGCGACCATCGCCGGCGCGATCGGCATGCTGGCCAACTTCGGCCTGTTCTTCGGCGCCTTCGGAGGCGGCAACCGCAACAACCCCCTGGGCATCGTCGGCGTGCTTCTGGTCGCGCTCCTGGCGCCCATAGCCGCGGCGCTCGTCCAGATGGCGATCAGCCGCTCGCGCGAGTACGAAGCCGACCGCATCGGCGCCGAGATCTGCCGCCAGCCGCTCTGGCTCGCCTCGGCCCTGGAGAAGATCCAGGCCGCCGCCGGCCGGATCGACAACGTGGCGGCCGAGCGCAACCCGGCGACCGCGCACATGTTCATCATCAACCCGCTGCACGCAAAGGCCATGGACAGCCTGTTCTCGACCCACCCGAGCACGGCCAACCGGGTCGCCCGCCTGCGCCGACTGGCGGCCGAGATGGGCGGCCAGCCGCGCCCCTGGGGCTGACGGGGCCTTAGAAGAAGACCGCGATCGCTCGCGGGAGGCACGAGATGACGCGATCCAGACGTGCTTTGAGTCGTCGCGGATTCCTGGCGTCGCTGGGCGCGTTCGGGGCTGCCGTCCGTCTCGGGCCGGGCCGCGCCTCCGCCGCCGCCCCGCCGCTGGCGAAGGCCGTGCCGGCGACCGGGGAGCGTTTGCCGGCGATCGGCATGGGCTCGTGGCTCACCTTCGACGTGGGCGAAGACCGAGGCGCGCGCGCCAGGCGCCTCGAGGTGCTGCAGGCCTTCTTCGACGGCGGCGGCGCGGTGATCGACTCCTCGCCCATGTACGGCTCCTCCGAGGAGGTCATCGGCTACTGCCTGGCGCGCGTGGCGAACAAGCAGGCGCTGTTCTCCGCGACCAAGGTTTGGACGCTGTTCCAGTCGCGGGGCGTCCGGCAGATGGCGGAGTCGGAGCGCCTCTGGGGGGCGGAGCGCTTCGACCTGATGCAGATCCACAATCTGCTCGACTGGGAGGCCCACCTGGAGACGCTGATCGACTGGAAGGCGCAAGGCCGGGTGCGTTATATCGGCATCACGACCTCGCACGGCCGCCGCCACGGCGACTTCGAGAAGGTCATGGCCGGACAACCGATCGACTTCGTCCAGTTCACCTACAACATCCTCGATCGGGAGGCCGAGAGGCGCCTGCTCCCCCTGGCGGCCGAACGGGGCCTTGCGGTGATCGTCAACCGGCCCTTTCGGCAGGGGGCGCTCTTCGACCATTTCGAGCGCCGGCCGCTGCCCGACTGGGCGCGCGAATTCGACTGCGCGAACTGGGCCCAGTTCTTCCTCAAGTTCATCGTCTCCCACCCGGCCGTCACCTGCG
>CAMYMY010000264.1 GCA_947259625.1 uncultured Kiloniellales bacterium
CCCAGCCCGGCCAGCTCCTCGCCCAAGCGCGAGACCGTCCCGAAGTCGAACTGAATTTTCGTCAGATAGGTGATGGTCGCCATGGCAAGCCCTCCCCCGGCTGGTCCCGCCGCACTTGAAGGCGCGGCGGCTCACCTAAGCATCATGGCCCGGTCTTGTGAAGGGGGCGGCGCGGCGCGCCGCCGTCCCGCGATTGATCCTGATCAAGGAAGCGGCGGACCGGTCCTTGTAAGGTTCGAGGCTGCCGGGGCGCCGGTGCCGGCGTCTCGGCCCCGCTACATCCGTTTTCGGTCCTGGAGGTCGAGGTGCCGGCGGCCGTGCATCGCAAGCTCACGACGATCCTCTGCGCCGACGTCGTCGGCTACAGCCGAATGATGGAGGCGGACGAGGTCGCGACCCTCGAGACGCTCAAGGCCTATCGCGAAGCGATGGCCGGCTTCATCGCGCGCCACGACGGCCGGGTCGTCAGCACCTCGGGCGACGGCCTGCTCGCCGAGTTCGCCAGCGTCGTCGAGGCTGTGCAGTGCGCAGCGGAGGTCCAGCGCGAGCTGAGCGCCCGCAACGCCGCGCTCGGCGACGACCGGCGCATGGACTTCCGCATCGGCGTCAATCTCGGCGACGTGATCGTCGAGGGCGAGGACCTCTACGGCGAGGGTGTCAACATCGCGGCCCGCCTGCAGAGCCTGGCGGAGCCGGGCGGCATCGACATCTCCGGCACGGTCTACGACCAGGTCCGCAATAAGCTCACGCTGGGCTATGAGTTCATGGGCGCCCGGACGGTCAAGAACATCTCGGAACAGGTGCCGGTCTACCGCGTGCAGCTCGACGCTGCCGGCGAGAGCGCCCGCCGCCGGACCGCGAGCGCGAACACGCCGCCGCGCGACGGCGACCGGGCGCCCGGCCCGGCGGCAAGCGCCGAGGCGGCGGGCGGAACCGCGGCCAAGCTGATCTATATGCTCTTCCTGGCCAGCCTGTTCTTCGGCACCGCCGGCCTGATCGGCGGCGCCTTCGTGGCGGACGGGTCCGGCGACTGGCGGGGCGGCGTGGTCGAGGGCGACATCGCCTTTTCCGAGGACACCGAGTTCCGCGGCAAGATCGGCGGCAACGCCGTGGTCGCGCCCGGCGTCAAGGTCAAGCTCCTGGGCAAGGTGGAGGGCAACGTCGTCATCGGCCCGGGCGCGGTGGTCGAGGTCGAGGGCAAGGTCGGCGGCGACGTGATCAACCGGGGCGGCACCCTGCGGCTCTCGGGCAAGCTGGCCGGCACGGAGATCCGCGAGGCCCCGGAGGACATGGACGCGGCGGCGAAGCCGGGGCCGGGCGGGGACGAGCGCGCCGCGGAGGGGGCGGCGGAGGACGGCGGCACCGTCGATGCGATCGCCATCCTTGCCGCCGTCGCCGCCCTGCTCTTCGTCGTCCCGGTGCTGGCCGGCGTGGTCATGGCCTACGTCAACCGCGGCGACGGCGCGTCCTGGATGGACAGCCATTACCGCTTCCAGATCCGCACTTTCTGGATCGGGCTGCTGCTGGCCGTGGTCGGCGGCGTCGCATCGCTTGCGGTGGTGGGCGTCGTCCTGCTGGCGCTGCTGCCGTTCTGGCTGGTCATCCGCTGCGCCCGGGGCCTGCGCTATCTGGCGCGGGCCGAGGCGCACCCCCGCCCGGCCAGCTGGATGTTCGGCTGAGCGGCCGAGCTCACCCCAGCGCCGTATAAACCAGGAACAGGAACAGGCCGGCGGCGGCCAGTCCCTTGGCGAGCTGCGCGAGGCCACCGGCTTCAACCACGACGCCGCGCCCGTGACCGGGTGGAACACGGTTACCCAAAGGAAGGTCAACGGACATTTCCCTATAACCTTCCTTTAGATTTGCCCCCTAAGATGGAAACAGGCAATCGCCGACCGAATTCGCTCACCTACGGATTCGGAACCGGGGGAATTCATCGATGTCGCACCGCGGCCGGGCTCCACGCGTCCTCGCCATTCTGTGGCACAGGCAATCCTCGGCCCGCGTAGCTGTTCAGGACAGGATTTGGTGGGTCTTTGGACAGCAGCCCTGCCAGTGAGCCCGCCAAGCTGCCTGTGAAGGATACGGTCCGGGCAGCTTATGCCTCGGTTTTTGGACACCTGGATGATCTTATCGCTTTGGCGGTGATTCCCTTTGCCATCGGGATTGCCGGAGAAACCTTCATCCTGTTCGATCCGGCAGGCATCATCACCGGGCTTGCCGAGAACGTCGGAGCTGGCGCCGCCGAGGGGCTGAAGCTTTTCATTAGGTTTCTGGCTGTTTTCGTTCCCTGGTGGGTCTTCGTCGTGGCGTGGCATCGATTTGTGCTCTTGGGAAGGCGAGACACCGGCAGGCCTGTGGAATTCTATTTCGGAGCGCAAGAAACTAGCATCTTCAGCGAAGTCCTTTTCTTGGCGCTGTTGTTTGCCAGCTGCTTAGTTGTTCTTCTATTTATTTCTTTATATGTCCTGGATTTTCCACCTAATATTCACAGATCACGGATATCTTTTAATATTCTCACTCTAACGGTCTGCCTTCTTCTTCAAGTTCGAATCCTATTCGTCCTTCCAGCCGAAGCGGTCGGTCACAAGACAACTATCGGGACGTCATGGAGGCAGAGCAAGGGGATCGGCTGGAGACTCTTTTGGATCTTGTTCCTCGCAATGCTTCCATTCGATCTTCTCCAGTTTCCGATCGAGTGGTTGGGCGCAGCGGAAACGGCAGGTGGCGGCGTAGCTGCTGAAGGGTTGGTAACCTTCTGGGGGCTCCTGCTCACGATCCTTCGAGGGCTCGTACTGTTCCTGGGGACAGGCGTATTGGTGGCAGCTCTATGCCTGTCCTATCAACACGCTGTCAGTGGGCGCGATCAGCCGAAAGCGGAAGCTATGAGCGCTTCCTATTGGTTGGTCCATTTCTTCTTGCCATTCGGTCTAGCGGTGGTCCTGGGACTGGGCGGCTTCTTGATCGCCGAGGTTTTGAACTTAGCTGTTCGGGAACAGGTCCTGCTGGCCGCCGCAATGTTTCTGGGCCCTTTGATCTGGAAGATCTGCCGACTGGAATATCAGTAGTCGCTCGGAACCCGGGTCTCCCACGATCTGCCCTCGTCGCAAAGACAAAGTGACGCCGGACGTGTTACCCCAGCGCCGTATAAACCAGGAACAGGACCAGGCCGGCGGCGGCCAGGGTCATCGACAGGCGCAGCATGCGGAACTTGGCGGCGCAGATGCCCGAGAGGTCGTGGCAGTAGCCGAGCTTGGTTTCGGCCAACTCCTCGGACCGCTCTTGCGCGACTCGCGCCAGGTAATCCCGGCGCTCCGCGTAGCCGGTGATGTCACCCCAGAACAGGATGCCGCCCGGCTGCCGGCGGATGCGCGGGAAGATGACCGAAAAGGCGCTGACTGCGGCGCCCACCAGCGCCAGCATGATCAGCGCCCAGAGCAGGGCCTTCGGCTCGGGCCCGGCTGCCAGCGCGCCGATCGTCTCGGGCGCGCGCTGCAGCAGGAACAGCCCGGCGGCGACCACCAGGGTGAAGATGATCCCCGCCTTGCGGTCGGCCAGGTTGATGTTCTGGATGATCGCGCCGTTCAGGAAGTCGGCAAGCCGCTCGTGGTGCGCGCCCAGCGCCGGTTGCTCGTGGCCGTGCATGGATCCTCCTCGCACCCCGGTTCCGCCTTGCGCGGCCGGTCCCGCCGGGAGGGGGACCCGGCCGCACTTGGAAGATCGCGCGCGCGGCGCCCCCCGGCCAATCAACAGGTGTCACGAGGCCGTGACGGCCGGGTCAGGCACGGAACCTCCTGGCGCGATGGAGCGAAGAAGGGGACTGGCTCGCATTCGCGCCAGCGAATTCGTGTGAACTGCACCCCTTGAGCTGCTCGAGGGTGCCCACCTCGTCGTCCTCCATGAGGCGGGAGTAGCCGACGACATCCGCGGCGAGTATGGCCGTGAGGCGGCGTTCCATGACCGATCGCTCCTTGGCCAGGAGATTGCCCGAGCGGCTAGCTGGAATTCACGCATCCGAGGAGGCCCGGATGGTCGGGCCCGGCCGATCCTCTCCGGTTCGAGCCGAGGAGGCGCGCGCCTTCAACAGGTCATGGATGACCGAACCGTCGATCCTGATGAGCCGTCGTCGTAGCCGGGGCCGTGCGTCCGCGGCTCGTGAAGCCGCAGATCGCGGATGCTATCGGCGTCTCCGCCGGCGATACCGGTATCGCCGTCCTGGGCTCCTGTAGTAGTCATACCGACTATTGCGACCGTAGTAACCGTAGTGAGGAACAGGGTCACGATTCGAAGAACCACCTTCGCACCCGACTGTCGCAAGAAGAGCGAGAATTGACAGCAGGCCCCATCGTCTCCCCCACATTTGATCCTCGCGGGAACCACCGGCTGCTTCGGTCACGCGTGACTTTCCATGGCCGTCCCGAACATCTCTCATGCCTCTGAGACCCTCTGCCAGATCTGATCGCGCAGGCGCGTTCCGGCCTCGCCCAGGTCGAGGGCCGGTTCGCAGCGCTTGATGATCTCCATGCCCGGAAAGATCGTATGATCTTCGCGATAGGCCTTGGGCAACAGGGCCACCGCGGCGCGATTCGGCGTGGCGTACCAGAGTTCCTCGGCGATGGCGGCCGCCACCTCGGCCTTCAGGGCATAGTCGATCAACTTGTGCGCGCCGTCGGGGTTCGCGGCCGAGCGCGGGATGCAAACGCAATCCTGCCACAGCAGGCCACCTTCCGCCGGCACGCGGTAGTCGATATCATCGTCTTCTTCCATCAGACGAAGCGCTTCGCTGTTCCAGCCGACGGCCAGGTCGACATCCCCCTTGGCGAGCAATTCGACCCCCTCGGATCCGACGAACGCCTTCACATGGGATTTTTGCCGGATCAGCAAGGCGCCCGCGGCTTCGAGCTCGCCGGGATCGACGGAGTTGTAGGAGTACCCCAGGTATTTGAGCGCCAGACCCAGCGTATCCGGTCCCGGCAAGGCCATGCGGCCCGAATAGACGTCCGATTCGAGAAGGACGCGCCAGCTGTCCGGAACCGCACGCACCGCCGATCTGCGAAAGCAGATGCCCTGGGTACCCCAAAGAAAAGGCAACGAATAAAGACGGCCCGGATCGAAGACGGCGTCACGGAACACCGGATAAAGGTTTTCAACATTCGGAATTCGGCCGCGGTCGAGCGGCAACAACAATTTCTTCCCGATCATCTCCTCTATGTAATCGTAGGAGGCGATGACGATGTCATAGGGATGATCCGCCCCGCTTATGGTGCGGAGCATCTCATCGCTGTTATCATAGAAATCGACCGACACGGAAATGCCGCTCAACGCCTTGAAGTCCGCAAGCGTCGACGTTCCCGTGTAATCAGGCCAAGTATACAGCCTGAGCGATCCGCTGCCGGTCTGCGCCGCCAGCCGCTTTGCCAAGGAGACCGTCGCGGTCGCCGCAACGGAACCGGCCAGGAAGCGGCGCCTCGCCACCGACACGTCCGGGGTCGCGCCGCGATTCCTTGATCGTTTCATGAGCTTTACCCCCAAGGCCCACTTCATCACCCGTTCGTCTGCGAGGGGGGGACAGCGCCCAGCTGTTCGTAGAACCGCTGCGCCGCCTCGTTTCTCGTCCAGACGGTCCACATGACCGTCTCGCAGCCCTCCCCCTCCCGATCGCCGCCACCCGGCGCATGAGCTGTCCGCCGATGCCGCGCGAGCGCCAAGCCTCTCTGACGAAGAGATCGGTCAGCCAAACCATGCCTTCGAAGGAGTCGGCCCAAAAGCCGATGCTGTAGATGGCGTAGCCGATGGGATCGCTGTCAATTTCGGCGATCAGGGCCGAGAACAGCGGCTTGGAGCCGAAGCCGGCGCGCTCGAGCCTAGCGGCGGATCGCCGCCAAGCCTGTCTCATCCGTCATGGCCGAAGCCTAGGCCGAATCGATTTAGTGCGAAAGCAGTCGAGATGTTCGAGCATCGTACAGGCTGCCCCAGAGCGCGAGCTCAGGCTCCCGGCGGTTCCTGTCATCGAGGTGCGTCATCGGACCGCAGGTGCTGGTACAGCCAGTCCGCGATCAGTGCGAGGATTTTCTCCGAGATCTGGTTCGTGTGCGACAGCAGCGTCCCGTATCGTCGGAAGAAGCCGTCGGAGTCCTCGAGAAAAAGGTGGTTGTGGCCGGCGAGGATCTCGACCGTAACGTCCTCGTTCCCTCCGGAGCGCATCGCTTCCGCAAGGAAACCGGCGTGCGCCACCGGGACGTTGCTGTCCCGATCGCCGTGCAGGATCAGCGCCGGGCAGGTCACGTCGCGGGCATATACGCTTGGATCGATCTCCAGGAACTGCTGCCACCAGGGTCCCCATTTCCCTTGGGCCACCTCCCTCCGGAATCGTCTCGTCCGTTCGGCCAGAACGGTCTCGGTGTCCGCACCCGCCGCCAGCCGCTCCCTTTCCCGATCGGTGAAGATGTCGTTCCGGACCAAATGCCGCTGCTGCGACACGTAGACCTCCCAGCCGGGCGTGGCGGTTGCCGCCAGGGTGACGATCGCCTTGATCGAGGGATCGGTCGCCGCTATGAGCAGCGCGATGTTGGCGCCTTCGCTGAGGCCGAGGAGTCCGAGCCGCCGGGGATCGATGTCCGGACGCGATCCGAGGAATCCCTGCCCGGCTCGCGTGTCGTCGGCCCGCTCCGGCACAGTGACTTGCTCGAGGGGACCGCCACCGGAGCATCCGACGCCGCGATCGTCCATCCGAAGGACGGCGATGCCGCGCCGGGAGAGGGCGTCGGCGATCTGCCGGAAGGGACGGTAGTCGCTAATCGGTCTCCTGTTCGTCCCCACGTGATCGCGGTTCTGGGCCTGGGATCCCGAAATGAGGACGACCGCCGGCAGGGGCGGCTCGGCATCCGTCGGAAGCGTGA
>CAMYMY010000265.1 GCA_947259625.1 uncultured Kiloniellales bacterium
CTCCGCGATGACCGCCTCGGCCATCGCGGCCATGGTCGGAAAGAGGAAGTCGACCTCGGGGCGCTCGGTGACCCGGGCCGTGGCCCCCCAATGTCCGCCCCCGGACAGCCCCTGGCGATCGATCCACGCGCGGGCGAGCCCGGCGGTGCCGGCCGGCACGTGGTCGTGGAACAGGCTCTGCGCGGTGTGCAGGATATCGCTGGGCGAGAGGCCGTGTTCCTCCCCCAAGCGCTCCAGCATATAGGCGAAGTTGCGCGGATCCGGCTTGTAGGACCCGACGTCCTCGGCGGTGTAGATCGCGTCGAACGCGACCCCGAGCTTGCGGTTCGAGGCGGCGAAGCCGTCCCGGTTCACGTTCGACAGGATCACGAGCTTATAGCGCCTCTTGAGGAGGCGCAGCGCGTCCGCCGTGTCGGGAAAGGCCGGCCAGTGGGGCAGCGAGGCGCCGAACGTGCGGTCCATCTCCGCGCTCGTCTCGAGACCGAGGCGCTCGGCCAAAGCCGCGTGCACCTGCGTCAGGATCTCGGGGTAGAGCATGCCGGGGGCCGCCGCCTGCTGCGTGCTCTCGATCTGTGCGAAGACCTCGAGCGCGACAGCGCGCGTGATGTTCCGGTTGCTGGCCTGGATCAGCGGCTGCAGCGCGTCCCAGATCCCACTCTCCCAGTCGATCAGGGTGCCGTAGCAGTCGAAGGTCAGGACAGAGAAGTCAGATAGTCTCTTGGTCATGAGGGGTCGTCTCCTGTTGATGCGCACCCGCGCTCAGCCTTCGTCGCCGGGGCGGCCGAACAGGCCCTCCAGGAAGCCGAAGAACCAATCGTGCTGCGCCGGGTCGTGGGCGGCGGCGTGCGTGTCCTGCTCTTCGCGCGTCTGGACGCCGGGCTCGCCCCAGGGCGCCCAGTCCGCATCCTGCCAGCGCCGGAAGCCCTCGACCGTGACCTCCGGATGGAACTGGAAGGCGAAGGCCTTGCCGTTGGTGCGGAAGGCCTGATGGCCGTAGAGCTCGCTCCTCGCCAGCAGTTCGGCGCCCTCGGGAAGCGCGAACTCGTGAAAGTGCGCCTGCGTTACGACAAGGCCCTCGGGAATGACCGCGCGCCCCGCGTCCGTCGGAAAGAGCTCGTAGTAGCCGAACTCGTGCAGCCCGTCCGGACCCGGTCCGACCGCCGCGCCCAGCGCGTGAGCGACGACCTGCCCGCCCAGGCAGAGCCCAAGGACCGGGATGTCGCGCCGCAGGCAGCGCTCGACCCAGCGCGCCTCTTGGGCCAAGAAAGGGTGGCGGTCGATTTCCGGTATGTCCTGTGGGCCGCCGTAGAGCACCGTGCCCGCGACGCTGTCATCGGGCACCTCCAGGCCGTCGCCGGCATAGGGAGACCGCCAGTCCAGCTCGAAGCCCTGCCGGGCGAGCCAGGTCGCGGCACGGTCGTCACGGGGCGAGCCTTCGTGCTTGATGAGAACGATGCGCTTGGCCACCGAAACCTCCATGGACGTGCGTAATCGAGGCCCTGAACAAGACGACCAAGTGCCAGTTGGTCGGTCGGGTATCGGATAGGACCCGTCGGGAGTCAAGGTCTGGATAATCGCAAGGCCTGGCGAAACGTCTTTCTTTTCAACGGATTAGGTAATGGCCGGCATCCGAGGACAGCTCATAACATTCTGAAAACACGCGTATTTTCACTGTGCATGGGCTCGAATGCTCACGTCCGCCGGCTAGGCGTCCTGCCCCGCCAAATACGCGATCGCCGCGGTGACGCCGCCCTTGCCGTGGGGCAGGCCGCAGATCTCCAAAGCCGCCTCGACGCTGGCCAGCGCCCCCAGGATCATGGGTTCGTTGATGTCGCCCATGTGGCCGATCCGGAAGGCGCGGCCCTGGAGGCGGCCCAGGCCGCCGCCCAGCGCCACGTCGAAGCGCTCGCGGCAGGTCGTCCGGACCCTGTCGCCGTCGAAGCCCTCGGGCGTCAGGATCGTGGTGACCGACTGGGCGCGCTGTTCGGGGACCAGCGCGTTGAAGGCCAGCGCCCCGGCCTCGCACCAGACCGCGACCGCCCGGCGCACCGCCTCGGCGAGGCGGGCGTGGCGGGCGAAGGCGGCCTCCAATCCCTCCTCCAGGACCATGTCGATCGCTTCGCGCAGGCCGAAGACGAGGTGCTCGGGCGCGGTGCCGCAGAACCACTTGTAGTGATGCTCAGAAGTGCGCTCGCGCCAGTCCCAGTAGCGCCTGGGCATGGTCGCGGTCTGTCCGGCCGCGAGCGCCTTCTCGCTGGCCGCCGTGAAGCCGAGGCCGGGCGGCAGCATCAGGCCCTTCTGCGAGGCGCCGACCGCCACGTCCACCCCCCACTCGTCCATGCGGAAGTCGGTCGTCACCAGCGAGGCGACCGTGTCGACCATCAGCAGCGCCGGGTGGCCGGCCCGGTCCATGGCGTTGCGCAGCGCCGGAACGTCGCTGGTGACCGAGGTCGCGGTGTCGGTATGGACCGCCAGGACCGCCTTGATCTCGTGGCCGCGGTCCTCGGCCAGGCGCGCCTCGAGCTGCGCCGGATCGATCGCGTGGCGCCAGTCGCCCGGCAGGTCCTCGGCCCGGAGGCCCAGGGCTTCGGCCATGTCCTTCCAGGCGGCCGAGAAGTTGCCGGTCTCCGGCACCAGGATGCGATCGCCGGGCGACAAGGCGTTGGAGAGCGCGGCCTCCCAGGCGCCATGGCCCGAGGCGGTATAGAGGAACACCGGGCCTGCAGTCTTGAAGATCGGCCGGATGTCCTCCAGGCAGGAGCGCGCGGTCTCCAGAAACGCGGGCCCCGCGAAGTCGACCGGCTGGCGGTGCATCGCGTTCAGAACGCGTTCCGGGATCGGCGTGGGCCCCGGGGTCAAGAGGAAGTTGCGGCCGCGTTTGACCGTCATGGCAGCATGCAGGTCCTTCTATGAGCGGGGTTCCGGCGAAGCGCCATGGGTAGCAGACCGCACGGTCCGCCGACAACGGAAAGATGGTGCCGCGCCGGGTGCCAACTCCGTCTCTATCTGAGGAGCCGGATCCAGCGCCACAGGTTGAGCAGCGAAGCGAGCGAGGAGGCGACGTAGGTGAGCGCGCAGGCCTTGAGGATCCGGCGCGCCGCCGGCAGGTCGGCCTTGGGCAGATAGCCGCCCTTGTCGAGGACCGGCAGGGCACGGTTGAAGCTGGCGTCGAACTCGACCGGCAGGGTGACTGCGTGGACCAGCACCGAGATCGACATGACAAGGATGCCGGCGCCGAGCTCGATCACGATGATTGCCGGCGAGCGCGTGAGCGCGCCCAGCAGCGGCGTGGCCAGGAGGATCATGGATCCGGCGCGCTCGAAGACGTGGGTCGACTTGACCAGCCGGGTGCGGGTCTCGAGCGGCGGGTACTTGTCGCTGTCTTGCAGGGCATGGCCGACCTCGTGGGCCGCGACCGCCACGGCGGTCAGCGAACGGCCGCCGAGGTTCTCCCGGGTCAGGCGCACGGCCTTGTCGCTCGGATCGTAGTGGTCGCCCTCGTCCGTCGCCTCGACCTTGACGGCCTGGAGTCCGGATTCGTCCAGCAGATGGCGCGCCAACTCGCCGCCGGTACCCGGAAAGTCCGGCCTGTCGTCGCCGTGCCAGGCCAGGATTCCGCGGGCCCAGAGGGTCGGGCCGAAGACGAGGGCGAAAACGGCAATTCCGCCGAGGATATAGATCATGGCCGCAATCCTAGCATGCCTGCGCCGGGCGGTCCCGGGCCGGCCGGCCATGTTGGCAGGCGAACATTAACGGCCTGTTTGTGCCTTTGCTCCATTGTCCCCGGCCGCCCTTGCGGGCGCCTGCCGCGCCTGTTACATGAGCCACCGGATCCAAGCCGCGAGGGGTTTCAGATGACGGAGTTCACCGACTACAAGGTCGCCGACATGGCGCTGGCCGACTGGGGGCGCAAGGAGATCGACCTCGCCGAGACCGAGATGCCGGGCCTCATGGCCCTGCGCGCCGAATACGGCGGCAAGAAACCGCTGAAGGGTGCGCGCGTGGCGGGATCCCTGCACATGACGATCCAGACCGCGGTGCTGATCGAGACGCTGCAGGCCTTGGGCGCCGAGGTGCGCTGGGCGTCCTGCAACATCTACTCGACCCAGGACCACGCGGCGGCGGCGATCGCCGCCGCCGGCACGCCGGTTTTCGCCTACAAGGGCGAGAGCCTGGCGGAGTATTGGGACTACAGCCATCGCATCTTCGAATGGGCCGACGGCGGCGCACCGAACATGATCCTCGACGACGGCGGCGACGCGACGCTGCTGATCCACCTCGGTATCAAGGCCGCGCAGGACACCTCGGTCCTCGCCAAGCCCGGCAGCGAGGAGGAGGAGGCGCTGTTCGCCGCGATCGAGAAGCGGGTGGCGGAGAAACCAGGCTGGTACGCCGAGGTTGGCGCCAGCATCCGTGGCGTGACCGAAGAGACCACGACAGGCGTCCATCGTCTTTACGAGATGGCGAAGGACGGGTCGTTGCTGTTCCCGGCCATCAATGTCAACGACTCGGTGACCAAGTCCAAGTTCGACAACAAGTACGGCTGCCGCGAGAGCCTGGTCGACGGCATACGCCGGGGCACCGACGTCATGCTGGCGGGCAAGGTGGCGGTGGTCGCGGGCTATGGCGACGTCGGCAAGGGCTCGGCGGACTCCCTGCGCAACGCCGGTTGCCGCGTGATGGTCACCGAGGCCGACCCGATCTGCGCGCTGCAGGCGGCCATGGAGGCCTACGAGGTCGTGACCATGGAGGAAGCGGCGCCGCAGGCCGACGTCTTCGTGACCGCGACGGGCAATGTGGATGTGATCACGATCGACCACATGCGCGCCATGAAGGATCGGGCCATCGTCTGCAACATCGGCCACTTCGACAACGAGATCCAGGTCGAGGCGCTCAGGAACTTCAAGTGGACCAATATCAAGCCGCAGGTCGACGAGATCGCGTTCCCCGACGGGAAGCGCATCATCCTGCTCTCCGAGGGGCGGCTGGTGAACCTGGGCAACGCCATGGGCCATCCGAGCTTCGTCATGAGTGCCTCCTTCACCAACCAAGTGCTGGCGCAGATCGAGTTGTGGGCCAACCCCGGCAAGTACGAGCGCAAGGTCTTCGTGCTGCCCAAGCACCTGGACGAGAAGGTCGCCGCGCTGCACCTCGAGAAGGTCGGCGCCCACCTGACCACGCTCAGTCGTAGGCAGGCCGACTATATCGGCGTGCCGGTCGAGGGGCCCTTCAAGCCGGACCCCTACCGCTATTGAGCGGGTCGAGCCAAATACCAAAGGTCACTGATAATGACTCATTTCATGGGAGCGGATCGGGTCGCCGGGTAGGCGCGGTGCGCAGCGCGATGCGTGCATCGGGCAAGCGCCGCAACGCACCCGGCGCCCCGATACGCCCCACCCGCAGGGCCGGGCGATTTTGGCCGCCAGCCGCGTTGCGCACTGCTTGTTGTACCAGCACAACGGCGCAGCGCGCGCCTTGCTGGCGGCCAAAATCGCCTCGGTGAAATGCGTCATTATCTATGACCTTTG
>CAMYMY010000266.1 GCA_947259625.1 uncultured Kiloniellales bacterium
TTTCGGGGGCCGTCTGGTCGGGGGCCGTCTGGTCGGGGGCCGTCTGGTCGGGGGCCGCCTGGACATCGACCTCGTTCCACGGCGGGACGGCCTGGGCCGAATTGAGGCTCAGGACGGTCAGCGCCAGCGCGACGACGAGTGCGCTCGCGAGCGAACGGGTCAAAGGCAGCGGCAAGAGAAGTCCCCCGAAGAATGATTCACGACAGCTAAGCCCTTTCGCGACAAGCGCGCAATAGAGGATGCCATTTGCCCGGTTCATATTTCGTTAACGCCCTCGTTTAACTACAACCCCGGCGGTTCGCCGACTTTCGAGTGTGCCTATCCAAGACACACGCGGGGCGTGTCAATAAAATGGCGAGAATGCAGCTGAATTTGTCCCGGGTCCGCCTGGCGTCAGGTCTTGGACAGGGGGTCCCAGCCGGTGGCGAGCGCGCGGTGCAGGCTCAAGAGGTCGCGCCAGGCGAGGCGCTTTTGCTGGGGCTGGCGCAGCAGGTAGGCCGGATGCAGGGTCGGCAGGGCCGGGATCGGGCGCGGCAGGCCGCTGTGCTGATAGGGCCGCCATTGCCCGCGCAGCCGGAGGATGCCCTCGCTGCGGGCGAGCAGGTTCTTGGCCGACATGCCGCCGACCAGGACCAGGTAGTCGGGGGCGGCCAGCTCGATATGACGCTCGGTGAAGGGCAGGCAGGAGGCGATCTCGGCGGCCGTCGGCGTGCGGTTGCCCGGCGGCCGCCAGAACAGCATGTTGGTGATGTAGACCGAGGAGCGGTCGAGGCCGATGCAGGCCAGCATGCGGTCCAGCAGCCGGCCCGAGACGCCGACGAAGGGCAGCCCCTGGCGGTCCTCCTCCGCTCCCGGGGCCTCGCCGATCATCATGACGCGGGCCTCGGGGTTGCCGTCGGCGAAGACCAAGTTCATCGCCGTCGCCTTCAAGGGACAGCCCTCGAAGGTCTCGAGCGCGGCCTCGAGCTCCGCCAGGCTGTTCGCCGCGACCGCCAGCTCCCGGGCCGAGTGCAACGCGGCTTCCGCGGATTCCAGGGGACCGGGTTCCGGCCGCCAGACCGGCGCCTGCCGGTCGGACGCGCCCGCCGCCGGTCGCGATGGAGGCGGTGACGTTCGAGGCGGTGGCGAAGGCGGCGGAGCTTCAGGCCGCGTGCGCGACTCGGGCTCCGCCCGGGGCGCGGTGGTCCGGTCGACGGGGTCTTCGCCGATCGCCTCGTCGGCGCCGGCCTCGATCTGCCACCTGAGCGCCGCGAGCGCGTCGTCCTCATCGCCATGCATGGTCATAATCTAGCACCGCGCCGCGGCACCGCCTACCACCGCGACGGAAAAGCGCCCGGAACAACCAAATGTTTGATTTAGATCAAAGCGCTAATTCGGGAAATTGCGTCTAAGTCCCTTGGCCTGGACGCGGTGGCGTCCGCTTATCCTGTCGTCGGGGGACCATAACATGGGCGATGATTTCTTGGTGCTCGACGGCGAGTTGACTCATGACGTGACTCAGCAGGTAAGCCGCTCGACGCCGGTGCCGCCCATCCCCGACTACCTCGAGAAGACCTATTCCTGGGCCTATCTGAACCCGCGCAATGTCCGGCTGCTGGACCGGCCGCTGGTGGTGTCGACCATCCTCTGGGGCAATTTCGGCCGCCTGCTGAGGGCGCTGCTGAGCGAGCTGAAGCCGGGACAGGCGGTTCTGCAGCCGGCCTGCGTCTACGGAAACTTCTCGGTCAGCGTCGCGGATTTCCTCGGGCCCCAGGGCCGTCTGGACGTGTTCGACGTCGCGCCGATCCAAGTCGAGCGGTGCCGGCACAAGCTGGCAGCCTTTCCGCAAGCCACGGTGCGGCTCAGGGACGCCATCGACCTGAGTGGCGGGTCGTACGACGCGGTCTGCTGCTTCTTCCTGCTCCACGAGCTACCCGACCGCACCAAGCGGCTGGTCGTCGACTCGCTGCTGTCGAGTGTCGCGCCCGGCGGCAAGGCCGTGTTCGTCGATTACCACCGGCCGCATCCGGCCCACCCCCTGAAGCCTCTGACCGGCTTGATCTTCGACCTTCTGGAGCCCTTCGCGAAGGGCCTCTGGGAGCACGAGATCGAGAGCTGCGCCGGGGACGGGGAGGACTTCGCCTGGTCCAAGCAGACCTACTTCGGCGGGCTGTTCCAGAAGGTCGTGGCGAGGCGGCCCCCGCGCGCAGCGGGCTGAACGATCCGATTCCAGGCAGACCGGAAGCGTCCTAGCGGCCTTCGGTCGAGGCCTCGCGGGCGCCGATCAGCGAGCAGAGGATCGGAATGAAGACCAGCGTCACCAGCATCGAGAACGACAGTCCGAAGACGATGGTGGTGGCCAGCGGCTGAAGCATTTCCGCGCCCTCGCCAAGGCCCACGGACAAGGGCAGCAGCCCGCACACCGTGGTCAGCGTGGTCATGAGGATGGGCCGCAGGCGCACCCGGCCCGCTTCCACGATCGCGTCGAGCCGGGCGTGCCCGCGATGGCGCAGGATCTCGAAATACTCCACCAGCACGATGGCGTTGTTGACGACGATCCCGGCCAGCATGATCACGCCGAGCCAAACCGGCATCGACAGGGGCATGTCCAGAAGCGACAGGCCGACGGCGACTCCGACCATGGTGAAAGGCACGCCCAGCAGGATGATGAAGGGGTTGCGGAGGGACTCGTACTGCACCGCCATCACCACGAAGACCAGGAACAGCGCCAGCCCCAGCAGGATCATCGTCAGGTGGCGGCCCTCCTGCAGCGAGCGGGCGGCGCCCGCGTCGTAGATGCTGTATCCATCGGGCAGATCCAGGTCCGCCAGATGCCGCCAGACCGCCGCCGAGACATCGCCGAGCGCCGCCTCCCCGGACAGCGAGGCGGTCACTTCCGTGATGCGCCGCTGGTTGTCGCGCAGGATCTCCGCCGGGGAGGACACCAACTCCACCGCGGCCACATCGCCCAGATAGATCGGCGCCGCACCCTTCCCGCCGGTCGCGATCATGACCGATTCCAATGCCTGAACGGTGTCGGTGGCGCGGCGCGGCAACCGGACCCGGATATCGTAGCTGCGGTCGTTGTCCAGGTATTGGGTGACCAGCTCCCCTTCCAGGGCCAGGCGTGCGCTGCGCGCGACGGTCTCGACCGAGAGCCCGAGCTCGGCCAGCCGGTCGTGATCGACCCGGAAAACCAGTTCCTCGTGCTGATCCTCCGACGAGTGCACCAGGTTGCGCAGTCCCGCCACCGCCCTGAGACGTTCCACAATCTGGGTGCCGATCGCATCCATCACGTCCTGTTCGGGACCGGTGATGCGCAGGGTGATGTCGTCGTTGCCGTGGCTCGCCCGCACGCCCCGGATCCCGCCGGTTCGCATCCGCACCTTGAAGCCCGCCAGGCGCAACTTGTCGATGGCCGCCTGCATGCGCTTGACCCAGGCGTCGCTGCCGACGCTCCGCTGTCCGAGCGGGGCGAGCTGCACCGTCATGGAGCTGCGGTTGCTGGTCTCGCGCTGGGTCCGGCCGAAGATCCGCCCGCCGACGATCGTGAACACTGTTTCCACCTCGGGCTGTCGGCGGAACAGGTCCTCCAGCTTCGCGACTTCGCGGTCCATGACGTCGATCGGAATGCCGGGGTCGGCCACGACGCTCACGCGGATGCGTCCGTCGTCAAGGCTGGGCAGAAAGATCTGCTTTGCCGCCGCCATGCCCCAGATGCCCGCGCTCAGCGATGCGAGCAGCGCGACAATCACCAGCGCGCAGAGCGCCGGACGCACCAGCAGCGCGCGCAAGGCGCCGGCATAGCTGCGTGCCAAGGGGTCCATCACCCCGTCGATGGCGCGGCGCACCGCGCCGTCCTTGGTCGCCGGCACCCGGCTGCCGAAGGCCGGGACCAGCGTCAGGGCCACGACCATCGCCGCGAAGATGGCCGCGGTGATGGTGAAGATCAGCTCCCTGAACAGCAGCCCGATAAGCCCTGAAATAAACAGGAAGGGAACGATGGCGGCCAGGTTGGTGCTGGTGGAAGCGACGATGGCGCTGTTGACCTCGCGCGCCGCGTCCTCTCCGGCCTGCAGCGGCCCTTCGCCGGACTTCTGGTGTCGATAGACGTTCTCGAGCATGACGATGGTGCTGTCGACCACCATGCCCACGCCCAGGGCCAGGCCGCCCAGGGTCATGATGTTGAGCGTCAGCCCGCCGAGGCCCATCAGGGCGAAGGTGACCAGGATCGACAGCGGAATCGCGGTGCCGACCACCAACGTGCGGCGGATGTCGCCGAGGAAGACGAAGACGACCAGCATGGCCAGCAACGCGCCGACCAGCGCCGCCTGCGTCGCGTTGCGGAGCGCGTTGCGGATGTAGATCGACTGGTCCGCGATCGGCCGCACGGACAAGTCCCGGGGCAGCAGGTTTTCCGCGCGCAGCCAATCGAGCCGTTCGGTGACGGCCTCGACGACCTTGATGGTGTTGGCGTCGGGCTGCTTCTGGATCGACACTTTCACGCCCGGCCGGCCGTCCAGACGAACGCGCAAGCGGTCGTCCTCGTGGCCGTCCACGATTTCGGCCACGTCCCGCAAGCGGACCGTCCCGCCGTCCGGCAGGCGCAGCGGCAGCAGGCCGATCTCCCGGACCGTCGAGAACTTGCCCGAGGTGCGGCCGATGTATTCGCGCTGGTGGGATTCCATCCGGCCCGCCGCTTCCTCGATGTTGCCCCGCTGCAAGGCCGTGACCACGTCGTCGGCGCTCAGCCCCAGACCGCTGAGGCGGAGGGGATCCGGCAGAACCTGGATCTCTCGCACCAGCCCGCCGCCGACCTCCACCGCGGCGACGCCCGGCAGGTTGACGAACCATTTGGAAAAGACGTAGTCGACCCAATCGCGCAGCTCGACCGGATCGCGCAGCGGCGACGCCGCCACGAACTCCGCCACCGGAATCTGTGACGGGTCGAACTTGAAGATGATCGGGGGACGGATGGTGTCGGGCAGGAATCGCCGGGCCCGGTCGAGCCGGGTGCTGGCGTCGCGCAGCGCGATGTCGATGTCCTTGCCGTACTGGAACGTGAGGTCGACGGCGGAGGCGCCTTCCGAGGAGCGCGACTGGACGGCGATCGCGTCCTCGGTGATGGCGAGCTGTTCCTCCAGCTGCCGCGTCACCTTGTCCTCCATGATCCGCGCCGAGACGCCCGGGTCGAGAATCCGCACCCGGACGCCGGGGTACATGATTTCGGGCAAGAGGTCGACCGAGAGCTGCTGGTAGCTGAGCAGCCCGATCACGGTGACCGCCAGCGCCAGCATGGCCACGCTGATCGGATGCCGGATGGACCACGACGCCAGGCCGCCGCCCCTGGTCGCGGTTGGCCGGGAGGGTGGCGCGGAGATGGACGTCTTGCTTTCGAGTGCCATCTGGCCCTGGCCCTTAGTCGGTTGCCGGTCGCTCGGCGGTGGCCGCGGGCGCATCGTTGTCGCCCCCACCCTGGTTCGCCACGGAAACGGGCTTGCCCGCGCTCAGGTCGAGGAAGCCGCGCACG
>CAMYMY010000267.1:0-6981 GCA_947259625.1 uncultured Kiloniellales bacterium
AAAGCAATCGCATTACGGGCCGCCAAAGACGGCGCCCGTATTGCAATTGCTGCCAAGACGACTGAGCCGCATCCAAGGCTTCCGGGAACGATCTATACCGCCGCCGAGGAGATCGAGACAGCCGGCGGCACTGCGCTGCCGTGCATTGTGGACATTCGCTTCGAAGACCAGGTCGAGGCTGCGGTGGATAAGACGATTGCTGCATTCGGCAGGATTGATATCCTGGTAAACAACGCCAGCGCTATCCACCTGACCGATACGGTGTCAACGCCAATGAAGCGATACGACCTGATGCACCAGATCAATACGCGCGGTGCGTTTTTATGCTCGCAAAAATGCATCCCGCACCTGGAGAAGGCGGATAACCCCCACATTTTGAACCTTTCACCGCCGCTTAACATGGAAGCAAAATGGTTCGCACCCCATGTCGCCTACACCATGGCCAAGTTCGGTATGAGCATGTGTGTGCTTGGAATGGCTGAGGAATTAAAGCCCAGGAGAATCGCGGTCAACGCCCTGTGGCCGCGAACGACTATCGCCACCGCTGCTGTCCGAAACCTTCTTGGCGGCGAAGATATAATTCGGGCCTCACGCAAGCCTGAAATCATGGGAGATGCCGCCCACACGATCTTAACCAAACCAAGCCACGAGTGCACCGGGAACTTTTTTGTTGACGATGCCGTCCTTAAAGCTGAGGGTATAACGGATTTCAGCGGCTACGCCGTCGAGCCTAATATTGAGCTGATGCCTGACTTCTTCATATAAAAGGAATATGGTTTCGCGTTTTGATTTGTGATTATAGAGATCCAGATAGTCACCCATCAGGAATTTACACTTTAGCTCTTTTTGGAATCTATTCCCCCTAAAATGCATCATTTCGACGGTGAAAAGGGCATTATAAGGCCTAAAAACGGCCTTGTTTTTAAGCTCATGCCTTAGTTGGCGGCGTTCTACCTTGGTCCGGCCCTAGTTTCCCATTGAAAATACCAAAATTGAATTAAGATGGATGGCGTCGATGAAAGCTTCATCACGTTTTCGAAACTTGCCGGCCGATAATTTTATCGTCAAAAATTATTTGATTGCGAAACTCACAATCAACCAGGTCCTATGGTCTCCAGTGGTGATGCCTGTTAATGTATCTCAGGCGTTGACAGTAACGGAAACAATGTGATACCGGTTTTATATATTACATTTTCAGCAATTTGCGATACTTGACAGAAACATGAAATTCTCGTACCACAATTTCATGCTCTTCAACCTCGTAGGAGTTGCCGTCCGAAAAACTGAGCGACTTAATGCTTACCGATGGTGTAAATCCAATTTGCTGATTCATTGCCGTGAACTTCGCCTGATGAAACCCCAGTTCAGAAGTGTACCGTCACACTAAGTTACCTCACGTCGGCGCTACCGACCATCGTTCATGTTCGAGGTTTTTGGATAGAGTATCTATCTGTATCCAAATGAAATTGAAGCCTGCCCATCCGATTCGGTATCACGCACCAAATTTGTGCCTCACATCCAGAGCCAGTCCCACTGAGCGAATTCCGCCTTTGGCTAGGAAGACCCTTTCCGAGCTGCCGGCCACGGCCGGAAGACCCCCGACACCGGAAGTTCGAGCGCGCACGTCCGCTTTCCCGGAAAGCCCTTCCGCTTCACACTCGGCTGCGGACCATCGTCGGTCGGCGCTGCCACGGGCGAAGATGACCCAGGCTGTGTAAAAACGCGGACACCCAGACCAATTTCGCAACAATTGAATCCGGAAGGTAACGTGGACGAATCATTGTTGCGGCAAAGGCCAACTTCATGATTCATTATTTCATCTCGGCCTCAGAAAGTTCGTTTTCACGCAGCCAAGACCCTAAGGCGACATTGCCCTCACTCAGGCGCACAGCGAGCAGACCTTCGAGAAGGGATCAGGTTTCCTAACCCCCGCCGAGGCCTTCCTCACTCGCCTCTGGTGTTGCACTTGATCTGTGAATCCAGCGGCGCCTTTTTCAAACGGAGTAAAAATTGGCAGACGAGCAGAGTTACTGGGCATTTATTTCTTCTGTTCTTTTTTCTGTTTTCGTTTTTCCTTTGGTTTAAGCTGGGCCTTTTTCTGTTGTTCCCTCTTGCCTTTGTCTTTTTTTCCCTTATCACCCATATCTGTTTCTCCTTGTTTGAATCGGGATTCCCCAGAAGGCTCCTCCCAACCCCTTTGTTCGACGCGCGAGCCAGGAGACAACCCCCAGGGAAACGAGTGCCGCGACAATTGCCATGTCCGTTGCTGGTGAAACAATCATTTTGATGCGCCCCGCTGGATAGGTGGCGAGGCCCTTCTATTCGTTGGCCTCGCCGTATTTCTTCAGCATTGGACTGCCCTCCGATGAGCGGTGCCATTATGGGCCAGTCCGGCATGAAGGCAAAGTCAACTTAGAGACCCTGCAGGCACAATGCCAAAGGGCCTTGAACCAAGCTCATGGCCCTTTGGCAACCGCGACCGCGCGCCCGTGAGCTGAGCGAGGAAAGCCTGCGTGGCGCTGGAACGCTTAATCGGTCATCCTCTATGACCTATGGTACAAGCGGCCGATTCAGAATTCTATCGATCGCCCTGCAGCTTATTCATGGCGCGACGGAGGGACCGCCCGGCGGCCCGGGCCTTGTCTTCCTCGCGGGCGATCTGCCCGACCTCGCCGACGACAACGCGCGCGGCCTTGGCCGCCTTTTCCCTCACCCGGGAATCGGAGGCTAGTTTTTGTGCCGCGTACCGGGCGATATGGCGCAGGAGGAAAGGCATGGCGGCACATTAGCCAATCGGGCCGTGTCCCGCCAGACCGGCGGTCAACCAACAACATCGGTAGCGAGGATGGTGGTCAGCCTGCGCTCTACGCCGACCTCCCTTCACGGACAAACTAGCGATCAAGGCAGGCAGAATCCAGCCGGTTCAAAAGACGCTCGAATGTCTCTTGTTGGCTATCTTTCCCCGTCCAGACCCGCCCTCCGGGTGGTACGCGGTAGGGCGCAAAGCAGACGCACTTCTTCGAGCCCGGCTTGCGGTCCTGGTTCGCCCGCCGGCGCCCGGCCGCCTTCATTCCACCGTCACCCCATCTCCACCGCCGCCTTGCGCCACGCCTTCATCAAAGCCCTGAGGCGCCGGCGCTCGGCCTCGGTCTGGGCGCTGTAGAAGCCGTGCTTGAAGGCGTTCTTGTTGCCGGGCTGGGCGCCGGAGCCCTCGGCGCCGCCGTGCAGGCGGCAGCGGCGCTTGGCCCGGACGGCGGGCGCCCGGCAGTGCGTGCCGGCGCGCGCCCTGGCGCCGCAGCGCGGGCTCAAGTGCATGGCGGGGCGGGATGTGGTCATGGAACCTCCTCGGGCCTCACCACCAAGGCACGAAGGGCACCAAGGAGCGATTTCGCGCGCGCTGCGCGCCGTGGTTATTCTTGGTGCCCTTCGTGCCTTTGTATCTTCGTGCTTCACCGCCCAAATTCCCCCTTTGCATGGGCTCGTTCCGATTTTTCGGGGCCCGGGCACCTCTGGCGGACGAGGCCAGCATCTCACCAACGGGCTTTGCCCTGCTATGCGGCGCGGGTATGGTGCCCGGGCCGCACTTGACCTGGAAGGGGGGACCCATGGCCGATGAAACCCTGCGCGAGGCGGCGCTCGCCTACCACCGCCTGCCCAAGCCCGGTAAGCTCGAGATCAGGGCGACCAAGCCGCTGGCCAACCAGCGCGACCTGGCGCTGGCCTATTCGCCCGGCGTCGCCGCGGCCTGCGAGGCGATCGCCGAGGATCCCATGGAGGCCTGGAGCCTGACCGCCCGGGGCAACCTGGTCGCCGTGGTCACCAACGGCACCGCGGTGCTCGGCCTCGGCGCCATCGGGCCGCTCGCCGCCAAGCCGGTGATGGAGGGCAAGGCGGTGTTGTTCAAGAAGTTCGCCGGGGTCGACGTGTTCGACATCGAGCTGGACGGGACCGAGGTCGAGCCCCTGGTCGAGGTGATCGCCGCGCTGGAGCCGACCTTCGGCGGCATCAACCTCGAGGACGTCAAGGCGCCCCAGTGCTTCGAGCTTGAGGCCAAGCTGCGCGAGCGCATGCAGATTCCGGTGTTCCACGACGACCAGCACGGCACGGCGATCATCGTGGCCGCGGCGATCTACAACGGCCTGCGCCTGATCGGCAAGGCGCTGAACGAGGTCAAGCTGGTCACCTCGGGCGCCGGCGCGGCGGCGCTGGCCTGCCTCAACCAGCTGGTCGCGCTCGGCATCAAGCGCGAGAACATCTGGGCGACGGACATCGCCGGCGTGGTCTACGAGGGCCGCGCCGAGCAGATGGACCCCTGGAAGGCGCGCTTCGCGCAGCCGACCGAGGCGCGGACGCTGGCCGAGGTGATCGAGGGGGCGGACGTGTTCCTCGGCCTCTCGGCGCCCGGCGTGCTCAAGCCCGCGATGGTCGCGGCCATGGCCGAAAAGCCGCTGATCCTGGCGCTCGCCAATCCGGTGCCCGAGATCATGCCGGAGCTGGCCAAGGAGGCGCGGCCCGACGCGATCATCTGCACCGGGCGCTCGGACTATCCGAACCAGGTCAACAACGTGCTCTGCTTCCCCTACATCTTCCGCGGCGCGCTCGACGTGGGCGCCACCACGATCAACGAGGAGATGAAGCTGGCCTGCGTCAAGGCGATCGCGGACCTGGCCCAGGCCGAGCCCTCCGAGGTCGTGGCCAAGGCGCTGGGCGGCGAGGCGCTCGGCTTCGGGCCGGACTACCTGATCCCCAGCCCCTTCGACCCGCGCCTGATCCTGCAGATCGCCCCGGCGGTCGCCCGCGCCGCGATGGAGAGCGGCGTGGCGAGCCGGCCGATCGAGGACTTCGAGGCCTACGCCGACCGCCTGTCGCGCTTCGTGTTCCGCTCGGGCATGGTCATGAAGCCGCTGTTCCAGCGGGCGCGTCAGGACCCCAAGCGCCTGATCTACGCCGAGGGCGAGGACGAGCGCGTCCTGCGCGCGGTCCAAATCGTGGTCGACGAGGGCTTGGCGCGGCCGATCATCGTCGGCCGGCCCGCCGTGGTGGCCAAGCGCATCGAGCGCCTCGGCCTGCGCATCCGGCCGGGCCAGGATCTCGAGCTGATCGACCCGCACAGCGACCCGCGCTACGACGAGTTCTGGGGCGCCTACCACCGGGTCATGGAGCGCCGGGGCGTCAGCCCGGACGTGGCGCGTACCGTGGTGCGCACCAACAACACGGTGATCGCCGCGCTGGCGATCCAGCTGGGCTACGCCGACGCCATGATCTGCGGTCTGGAGGGCGGCTACCGCGACCAGCTGAAGCAGATCCTGCGGCTGGTCGGCCGGGCCGAGGGCGTACACGACGTCTCGGCGCTCAGCCTGCTGATCCTCTCCAAGGGCACCTACTTCCTGGCCGACACCCATGTCACGGTCGACCCCAGCGCCGAGGACCTGGCCGAGATGACGGTGCTGGCGGCGCGCCAGGTCCGGCGCTTCGGCATGGAGCCCAGGATCGCCTTGCTGTCCCACTCCAGCTTCGGCAGCTCGCCGGCGGCCTCCGCGGCCAAGGTGCGCAACGCGCTGGCCATCCTGCACCGCAGCCATCCGGATCTGGAGGTCGAGGGCGAGATGCGCGGCGACGCGGCGCTCGACGAGCAGATCCGTGCCCGTCTCTTCCCCAACTCGCGCCTGAAGCAGGCGGCCAACCTGATGATTTTGCCGTCGCTCGACGCCGCCAACATCGCCTTCAACCTGCTCAAGGTCCTGGGCGACGGGCTGCCGGTCGGGCCGATCCTGATCGGCACGGCCGCGCCCGCCCACGTGCTCAACTCGACCGTGACCGCGCGCGGCGTGGTCAACATGAGCGCGATCGCCGTGGTCGACGCGCAGGACCGCGCCCGGGGCGAATGAGGCCGGCGCCGTGAGCCAGGTCCCGCCCGAGCCGGACATCATGGACGAGCCGCACGGCGGCACGGCGCAGGCCGACGACGGCTATGTCCTGACCGAAGAGTTCGTCTACGAGGTCGAGGACGCCCTGGAGGCGGAGGACGCCGGGCGCGTCACGGAGCTGGTCGAGCCGCTGCACGTCGCCGACCTCGCGGACCTGCTGGAATACCTGACCCGCGACGAGCGCCACCGCACGGTCGAGATCCTGGGCGCCGGGCTGGAGCCCGAGGTGCTCGCCTACCTCGACCCGGCGGTGCGCGAGGAGGTCATCGAGCAGCTCGGTCCGCGGGGGCTCGCACGTGCGCTCTCGGCGCTCGACAGCGACGACGCGGTGGAGATCTTCGAGGACCTGGACGAGGAGTTCCAGAGCCGCATCCTGGCGACCCTGCCGAAGGCCTACCGTACGCTGCTCGAAGAGAGCCTGAGCTATCCGGAGGACTCGGCCGGGCGCCTCATGCAGCGCGAGACGATCGCCGTGCCCTCGGCCTGGACCGTCGGCGAGACGATCGACTACATGCGCGAGTCCGAGGACCTGCCCGACGACTTCTACGACCTCTTCATCGTCAATCCCAAGCACCGGCCGATCGGCGCGATCCCGCTGTCCCGCGTGCTTCGCAGCCGCCGCCCGGTGCGCCTCACCGAGATCATGGATACCGACCTGCACATCCTGCCGGTCGAGATGGACCAGGAAGACGTGGCCTACCAGTTCCGCCAGTACGGCCTGGTCTCCGCGCCGGTGGTCGACGAGGCCGGGCGCCTGGTCGGCGCGATCACCGTGGACGACGTGGTCCACGTGATCGACGAGGAGGCCGAGGAAGACCTCATGAAACTGGGCGGCGTCACCGAGACCGACCTCTACAGCGCCGCGCTCGACACCGCCAAGGCGCGGTTCTCCTGGCTGGTCGTGAACCTGCTGACCGCGATCCTGGCCTCGGTCGTGATCGGCCTGTTCCAGGACTCGATCGAGAAGGCGGTGGCGCTCGCCGTGCTCATGCCGATCGTCGCCTCCATGGGCGGCAACGCCGGCACCCAGACGCTGACCGTCGCCGTGCGCTCG
>CAMYMY010000267.1:7058-10961 GCA_947259625.1 uncultured Kiloniellales bacterium
GCCTCGGCCTGCTGATGGCCGCGGCCATGATCGTCAACCTGCTGGTCGCCAGCCTCTCCGGCACCCTGATTCCCCTCGGCCTCGAGCGCCTGGGCGTCGACCCGGCGATCGCCTCCTCGGTCTTCCTGACCACCGTGACCGACGTCGTCGGCTTCTTCGCGTTCCTGGGCCTCGCGGCGTTGTTCCTGTTGTAGGCAGACGGCGCAGGGCCTTTACGTTTACGTAAACGCGAGATAGGGTCTTGGCCATGACCGAGACCTTTGGCATCGGCGAGTTGGCGCGGGAGTTCGGAGTGACGGCCCGGACGATCCGCTTTTACGAGGACCTGGGCCTGCTGACGCCGTTGCGCGAGGGGCAGAAGCGGGTCTACCGGGCGCGCGACCGGGTCCGCCTCAAGCTGATCCTGCGCGGCAAGCGCCTGGGCTTCAGCCTGGCCGAGACCCGGGAGATGATCGAGCTCTACGATGCCCCGGCGGGCGAGGTCGGGCAGCTGCGCCTGTTCCGCGACAAGATCGCGGCGAGGCGCGCCGAGCTCGACTCAAAGCGCCGCGACATCGAGGCCGCGCTCTCGGACCTCGACCGGGCGGAGGAACGCTGCCGCGCGCGCCTGGGCGAGCTCGAGGACCGGCCGGGGGCCGGCGCCGAGGCGCCGGGCCTCAGCGGGTAGGGGGCGGGCGATGGCCGAATGGATCACGACCTACCGCGGGACCGTCTATCCCCGGCACCTCGACCACATGGGGCACATGAACGTCCAGTACTACGTCGAGAAGTTCGACGAAGGCGTCTGGCACCTCTTCGCCGCGCTGGGCCTGACGCCCGGCTACATGCGCGAGCGGAACCGCGGCATGGCGGCGGTCGAGATGAACATCAAGTACAAGCGCGAGCTCTACGCCGGCGACCTGATCGTCGTACGCTCGGGCGTCCTGGCGGTGACCGGGAGGTCGCTGCGCATGCTGCACGAGATGACCAACGGCGAGACCGGCGAGGTCGCCGCGGTCCAGGAGGCGGTCGCCGTGCATCTGGACCGCGAGGCGCGCCGCGCCATACCCTTCCCGGAAGAGATCGCCGCGCGCGCCCGTGCACACATCGTCGCCGCGCCGGAGGCCTCGTGACATGGCCGCCTTCGACCCCGCCGATCCAGGCTACGAGGGCCGCGTGCGCGACTCCTTCGCGCGCCAGAGCATCATGGAGCTAATCGGGGCGGAGCTGACCCGGGTCGCGCCAGGCCTGGCCGAGATCGAGCTGCCCTATCGGGCCGACCTCTGCCAGCAGCACGGCTTCTTCCATGCCGGCATCACCGCCACCATCGCGGACTCGGCGGGCGGCTACGCCGCCTTCACCCTGTTCCCCGCGGACTCCTCGGTGCTCACCACCGAGTACAAGATCAATCTGCTGGCCCCGGCCGCCGGCGAACGCTTGCGCGCCGTTGGCCGCGTGGTCAAGCCGGGCCGCCTGCTGACCATCTGCGACGTCGAGGTCTTCGCGGCCAAGGACGGCGCGGAGAAGCTCTGCGCCAAGCTTCTGCAGACCCTGATGACCATGCACGGCAAGCCGGACCAGAAGCAGGATTGAACCACAGAGGATTGAACCACAGAGGCACAGAGGCACGGAGGCACGGAGGAACCAACAACCACGGGATTGATTTGCGCGCTTCGCGCGCGAGTATATTTGGTTTTTCTCTGTGCCTCTGTGCCTCTGTGGTTCAATTCAAGATCCGGCCGTTGCCTCACATGAACTAGGTGGACCGAGATGATCTCCAACCAGCTTCCCCCCTTCGACTTCGGCCTGGGCGAGACCGCCGACATGCTGCGCGATACCGTGGCCGGCTTCGCCGCCGAGAAGATCGCCCCAAGGGCCGACGAGATCGACCGCTCGAACGAGTTCCCGCGCGACCTCTGGCCGCAGCTGGGCGCGCTCGGCCTGCTCGGCGTCACGGTGGAGGAGCAATGGGGCGGCGCCGGCATGGGCTATCTCGAGCACTGCGTCGCCATGGAGGAGATCAGCCGCGCCTCGGCCTCGGTGGGCCTCAGCTACGGCGCGCACTCCAACCTCTGCGTCAACCAGATCCGGCGCAACGGCAACGACGACCAGCGGGGCCGCTACCTGCCCAAGCTGATCAGCGGCGAGCATGTCGGGGCGTTGGCCATGAGCGAGCCGGGCGCCGGCTCCGACGTGGTCGGCATGAAGACCCGCGCCGACAAGAAGGGCGACCGCTACGTCCTGAACGGCAGCAAGATGTGGATCACGAACGGCCCCGACGCCGAGGTCCTGGTCGTCTACGCCAAGACCGACCCCGAGGCCGGCCCGCGCGGAATCACGGCCTTCCTGATCGAGAAGGGGTTCAAAGGTTTCTCGACGGCGCAGAAGCTCGACAAGCTCGGCATGCGCGGGAGCAATACCTGCGAGCTCGTCTTCGAGGACTGCGAGGTGCCCGAGGAGAACGTGCTGGCCGCGGTCGGCAAGGGCGTCAACGTGCTGATGAGCGGCCTCGACTACGAGCGCCTTGTGCTGGCGGGCGGGCCGCTCGGCATCATGCAGGCCTGCATGGACGCGGTCGTCCCCTACCTGCACGAGCGCAAGCAGTTCGGCCAGGCAATCGGCGAGTTCCAGCTTATGCAGGGCAAGCTGGCCGACATGTACACGACCATGAACGCATCGAAGGCCTATGTGTACACGGTCGCCAAGGCGGTCGACCGCGGCGAGACCACGCGCAAGGACGCCGCCGGCGCCATCCTCTACGCCGCCGAGAAAGCGACCTGGCTGGCGCTCGAGGCGATCCAAGCCCTGGGCGGCATGGGCTACATCAACGAAAGCCCGACCGGCCGCCTGCTGCGCGACGCCAAGCTCTACGAGATCGGCGCCGGGACGAGCGAGATCCGGCGCTGGCTGATCGGCCGGGAGCTGTTTACCGAAACCGCGTAACATCGCGTTAACGATTTGCGTTCAAAACGGGTCGGGCGCGATCCCGGCTCGCGTGGGTATCGTGCGCGATGGAGCGCGAAGCGATGGACCTCGACCGCTATCTGTCGACGATCGGCGGCAATCTTGTTCCGCTCGGCGGACTCGCTCTCGCCGTCCTCGTGTTTTGGCTGCTGATCCGTCGGGTGGCCGGTGGAACGGCCGCGGAGCTGCGCGCCGCCTACAAGAAGATCGCCAAGGCGGACGTGGCCGACTGGCAGCGCCCTTTCATGCTCCTGGCGACCCGTGAGCGCTGGCACGAGCTGCGCGAAAGTTTCCTGATGGAGCTGGCCTCGCGCTTGATGGACATAGACAAGGTGATCGAGTTCGTCGTTCTGGTCGAGCGCAACGGGCTCCATCGGGAGCGTTTCCGGGACTTGGCCCGCTACGACGCCGAAACGGCGATGAGGGGCGTCTCGAACGCCCTGTCCGATATTGCGGACGGCGCGCGAGGGCGCACGGTGAAATCCGCCCGCTCCCTGGCGGTGCTGATCGATCCCGAAAACCCCAAAGCGGCCCTTGCGCTGGCCGCCGATTACTATGGCGCCAAGCGGTTCGCAGAGGCGCGCGACCTGCTCGAGCGCGCCCTGCCGCTATGCGAACAGATGCTGGCGGCGACCCAGGAGCGAGAAGCCCTGCCGGGAGACACGGCGGAACAGACCGAGAAACGCCACGGCGAGCTCTACGAGATGCTCGAGCGGGCGGCAGACATGTACGAGGACTGCATGGGGCGGGTTTGAGCGGCTCCATGCAATCCAGCAAGCGAGCCTTCCACAGATGGCCAAAAGGCCGTCTACCCGCGATTGGTCTACCGAGACAGCCTAGACTTGCACCCGAAACTTACGGTCGGCTTCGCGCTTCGCTGGCAAGAACGCCCGCGCCATGCATATTGACTGCTTTCCTGGACGACCTGTCGAAAGTCCTGGCGCCTTATTGGGGCTGGGC
>CAMYMY010000268.1 GCA_947259625.1 uncultured Kiloniellales bacterium
GACGAGGCACTGGGCGGATACCGCGCGCCGGAGGCCTGGCGGGAGAGAGCGGCACGCGAGATCGGCGCCTGGAACCAGGCAGCCGAAGCCGTGCTGGCGCCGGGCGGCGGGTCGCGCCCCAGCGACATGCAGGTGATCGGCGCGGTCAACCGCGCGTGCGGCGAGCAGGCGACCGTGGTCTGCGCCGCCGGCGGGCTGCCGGGGGAGCTGCATAAGCTTTGGAAGGCAGGGCCCGGCGGCTATCACCTCGAGTACGGCTACTCCTGCATGGGCTACGAGATCGCTGGCGGGCTCGGCGTCAAGATGGCGGCGCCCGAACGCGACGTCGTAGTGATGCTGGGCGACGGCTCGTACCTGATGATGAACTCGGAGATCGCGACCTCGGTCATGCTGGGGCTGAAGCTCATCGTCGTCGTCCTGGACAACGGCGGCTTCGGCTGCATCAACCGGCTCCAGCAGGCGACGGGCGGCACGCCCTTCAACAACCTCTTCGAGACCGCGCGTCATACGGCGCTGCCGGAGATCGACCTCGCCAGGCACGCGGCCAGCCTCGGCGCAGCGGCCGAAAAGGTCGCGAGCCTGGCCGAGCTCGAGGCCGCGCTGGACCGGGCACGGGCGGCGGACAAAACTTATGCCATCGTGATCGAGACCGATCCCGCGGCCGCGACGGCAGCGGGCGGCGCCTGGTGGGACGTGGCCGTGCCGGAGGTCTCGCCGCGACCCGAGGGGCGCGACCTCCGCGCCGCCTACGAGGCGGCCCGCGAAAAACAGCGACTGGGAGATTGACGATCATGGCCGTACGCCTGGGCACCAACCCCATCGCCTGGTCGAACGACGACCTGCGGGAGCTGGGCGGGGACACCCCGCTCGAAACCTGTCTCAAGGAGGCGGCCGAAGCGGGCTATGCCGGGATCGAGCTCGGGCACAAGTTTCCGCGCGACGCGGCAAGCCTCGGCCCGATTCTCGAGCAACACGGCCTCGCCTTGATCTCCGGTTGGTGGAGCAGCGGGCTGCTGGCCCACTCGGCAGACGAGGAGATGGCGCGCATGAGGCCGCACCTCGACCTGCTTCGGGCGATGGGCTGCCCGGTGCTGATCCTCGCCGAGACCACCGGCGCGGTTCACGGGTCGCAGGCGACGCCGCTCTCGACAGGCCCGCGGTTGGCGGAGGACCAATGGCCCGAATTCGCCGCCAGGCTGGACGACGTGGCCGAGCGCGTCGCCAAGGAGGGACTGCAACTCGCCTATCATCATCACATGGGAACCGTGGTCGAGTCCGCGGCGGAGATCGACAGGCTCATGGACCTAACCGGAGATCCCGTCGGCCTGCTGCTCGACACGGGCCATGCCGCCTTTGCCGGCGCGGACCCGGCGGCTGTCGCCCGACAACACGCGGGGCGCATCGTGCATGTTCATTGCAAGGACCTGCGCGCGCCGGTCTTCGCCGCCGTTCGGGAGCGGGACGGCAGCTTTCTCGACGCCGTCATCGAGGGCGTTTTCACCGTGCCGGGCGACGGCGCGGTGGATTTCCCGGCCGTGCTCGGTGTGCTCGGCCGTTCCGAATACGACGGCTGGCTCGTGGTCGAGGCGGAGCAGGATCCCGACAAGGCCGAGCCACGCGCCTACGCTGAGCTGGGCTACGACAACCTGCACCGCTTCGCGGCGGGGGCGGGGCTGCTGTAAAGAAGCGGGACGAACGAGGAGGAATAGGGATCATGTCGCGTTTGCTGGTGCACCCCCACGAGCCCGATGCGGAGGGCCACGTCCTCGGCGTTACGCCGGAGTCCGCCGGGTGGCGGTACGTCGGCTTCGACCTGTACAGGCTGGGGTCGGGGCAGAGGCTCGCGCGCGATACCGGAGAGCGCGAGGTCTGTCTCGTGTTGCTGACCGGCAGGGCGCATGTGACGGCGGACGGCACGCGCTACGAGGATCTCGGCGACCGGACGAGCGTGTTCGAGGATGAGGGCCCCTATGCCGTTTACTTGCCGGCCGCCGCCTCGTTCGAGGTCGAGGCCCTGACCAGCCTCGAGCTCGCCGTGTGCTCGGCGCCCGGCAAGGACGGTCGAGGCACGCGGCTGATTCGGCCCGAGGAGATGAGCCGCGAAACGCGGGGCAGGGGGACCAACACGCGCCACGTCCGCAACATCCTGCCGGACACCGAGCCGGCCGACAGCCTGCTGGTCGTCGAGGTGGTCACGCCGGGCGGCCACTGGTCGAGCTATCCCCCGCACAAGCACGACGTCGACAACCCCCCGGTCGAAACCTGCCTCGAGGAGACCTACTATCACCGCATCAACCCGTCCCAGGGCTTCGCCTTCCAGCGGGTCTACACCGACGACCGTTCGCTCGACGAGACCATGACGGTGCAAGACGGCGACGTGGTGCTCGCGCCCAAGGGCTATCACCCAGTGGGCGCCGCGCACGGCTACGACCTCTACTACCTGAACGTCATGGCGGGACCCGTGCGGGAATGGCGATTCTCCAACGATCCGGTGCACGAGTGGATCGCAAAATAACGCGAAAGTGCGTTATCGACGACCTTTGATGTTACCTGCGCACCCGCTTGCGTCAGATGCGCAGCAGGACGACCGCCGCGGCGATTGACCCCAATGCCGCCGCTCCGTAGCAGAGCGTCATGGCGATTCGGCCCTTGGGGAGTCCGAGGTCGTGCAAGGTGGTCAGCAGGCGGTGCGCCGCGTGCCAGAGCGGCAGGAAGATCACCGCGAAGAGGACAATCTTGGCGATCGGATTCTGGGCCAGTACGAGCATCCGATCGTAGGACAGCGAATCGAGCGACATCAGCCCGAGCGGCACGGCAAGACCGGTGATGAAGATCAGGACCGGTGTGACGAAGGCCGAAAGCATGCCGCCCCCGGCGAACAGCGACCAGACGATCGGCTTGTTGGACTTGGCCATCGCTAGATCCTCGCTACGAGCAGCACGCCGGCCGAGACCACGACCCAGACGGCATAGTGCGCCAGGACGACCGGGCCACCGGAGAGCTTCTTCTCGCCGATCTGCAGCGGCATTGCCTTGGGCGCGAGGCTGAACCACGACACGGTATGGATCAGCGCGAAGACGAGCGCGGCCGCGTGGAACACCAGGCTTGGCGGGGATTGCAACGCTTCGAGGAAGGCGCCGTATTCGGCGCGGCCCTGCGACAGCCGGTACAGGCCGAGCACGATGAGAACCGAATAGGCTCCGATGAAGACGCAGCTCATCTCGCGCGCCATGTAGCTCGTGTAGCGGCGCTGAGCGAGCCACCACGATTTCGGCATCTTGCGGAGGTATGGCTTTCGGCTCATCGTTTCCCCCAGGGGTTCAGCAGCGCTTTGTACCAGTCGATCGTGCTGGCGATCTTGGTCTGCTGGATCGCGGCCGCCGGGTCGACGCTCTTCGGGCAGACCTGCGAGCACTCGCCGACGAAGGTGCAGTCCCAAACGCCCTCGTTGCTCGCCGCGATCTCCTGTCTCTGCTCGCGGCCGGCGTCGCGGGTATCCAGATTGTACCGGTGCGCCAGGGCGAGCGCCGCCGGCCCGACGAAGTTCGGGGTCAGGCCGTACTGCGGGCAGGCGGCATAGCAGAGCAGGCAGTTGATGCACATGGTGTACTGCTTGAAGGCGTTCAGCTGCGCCGGCGTTTGCAGATGCGGGCCGTCGTCGACCGCCCGTTCCTGCTTGGGGATGACATAGGGCTTGACGCTTTCGAGCTTCTCCATGAAGTCGTCGGTGACAGCCACGAGATCGCGCTCGATCGGGAAGTTCGCCAGGGGCTCGATTCGCACCTTGTTCGGGTAGTAGTCGCGCAGGAAGGCGTGGCAGGACAGCTTGGGCTCGCCGTTGATCATCATGCCGCAGCTGCCGCAGACCGCCATGTGGCAGGACCAGCGGTAACTGAGGGTGCGGTCGATGTTGTCCTTGATGTGGTTGAGGGCGTCGAGAATCACCCAGTCGTCGCGGTAGGGAACCGTGTAGGTCTGGAACGCGGGATCCTGGTCCGTCTCCGGACGGTAGCGCAGGATCTCGACTTGGAGCGTCTGCTCGGTCATGACGCCGCGCCCCCATAGACCCGCTCGCCGGGCGGCGACTTGGTGATCTTCACGTCGAGATACTCGAGCCGCGGGTCCCCCTCTCCAGTGTAGTGGGCCAGCGTGTGCTTCAGGTAGGTCTCGTCGTCGCGCTCGGTCTTGTCGAGGCGTTGGTGCGAGCCCCGCGACTCCTCGCGATTGAGGGCCGAGTGCGCGAGCACCTGGGCGGCGTCGAGCATCGAGCCGAGCTCCAGCACCTGGACCAGATCGGTGTTGAAGACGTTGCTCTTGTCCTCGAGCCGGACATCGGCATAGCGCCTGCGCAGCTCGCCGATCGTCTTGCAGGTCTCCTCGAGGGACTCCTTGGAGCGGTAGATGCCGGCGCCGGTTTCCATGATATGGTTCATCTCCTTGCGCAACCCGACCACCGTCTCCGTGCCGTCCGCCTTCTGGAACAGCGCCGTGACGCGCTTCTGCGCCTCTCCGGCCTGTGCCTCGATGGCCGACCGGTCGACATCCTTGCCACCCGACCGGACGTGTTCGGCCGCGCCGCGGCCGGCCCGACCGCCGAACACCAGGATCTCCGTCAGCGAGTTCGACCCGAGACGGTTGGCGCCGTTGATGCTGACGCAGGCGCACTCCCCGGCCGCGAACAACCCGGCGAGCGGGGTCGCCGCGTCGATGTCGGTGTGGATGCCGCCCATCATGTAGTGCACGACGGGCCGGACCGGGATCGGCTCAAAGACCGGATCGACCCCCATGTAGCTGTGCGCCAGCTCGCGCACCATCGGCAGCCGCTCGTTGATCTTCTTTTCGCCCAGATGGCGGAGGTCGAGATGGACCGCTTGGCCGTGCGGCGTAGCGACCGTCTTGCCGGCCCGCTCCTCGTGCCAGAATGCCTGGCTCAGCCGGTCGCGCGGGCCGAGTTCCATCGCCTTCTTGCGCGGCCAGGGATCGGGCGGGCCCAGGCCATAGTCCTGCAGGTAGCGGTAGCCCTCGTTGTTGATCAGAACGCCGCCTTCGCCGCGCGCGCCCTCGGTGATCAGGATGCCGGTGCCCGGCAGGCCGGTCGGGTGGTACTGGACGAATTCCATGTCCTTGAGCGGCACGCCCGCCCGGTAGGCCATGACCGCGCCGTCGCCGGTATTGACCCCACCGTTGGTCGTGAAGGGAAAGATCCGGCCGGCGCCGCCGGTCGCGATGATCACCGCCTTGGCGGCGAAGGCCCGCATCTGGCCGCTGCGCAGCTCGATCGCCGCGATGCCCTGGCACCGTCCGTCCTCGACCAGAAGATCGGTCGCGTAGTACTCGTCGAAGCGCTTGATCGAGGGATACTTGAGCGATGTCTGAAACAGCGTATGGAGCATGTGGAAGCCGGTCTTGTCGGCGGCGTACCAAGTCCGCTCGACCTTCATGCCGCCGAACGGGCGGACGGCTACATGGCCGCTGGGCTCGCGGCTCCACGGACAGCCCCAGT